>NZ_JBHXTG010000005.1:0-151686 GCF_042677465.1 Kitasatospora sp. NPDC127111 | reverse complement strand
GGTGTCGGTTCCTCTCCCGTCGGTGCGTCGTGGGCGCCGGGCGGGAAGCGGCCGGGGCCCCCTGCCCGCGCGGTCCTCCTACTTCCCGGGGCGGACGGTGATCTCGGTGATCTCCGCGTCCCGCGGCAGGTCGAGCGCGGTGAGCAGGGCCCTCACCACGGACTCCGGGTCGATCCAGCGCTCGGCGTCGTACGCCTTGCCCTCCTGCTGGTGCACCTTCACCTGCATCGGCGTGGCCGTGCGCCCCGGGTAGACCGAGGTGACCCGGACGCCGCCCGCGTGCTCCTCCTGGCGCAGCGAGTCGGCGAGCGCCTTCAGGCCGTGCTTGCTCGCCGCGTACGCCGACCACTCGGCGCCCGCGCTGAGGCCGGCGCCGGAGTTCACGAACACCACGTGGCCCTTGGCCAGTCGCAGCGAGGGCAGCAGCAGCCTGGTCAGCTCGGCGGGGGCGACCAGGTTGACGTTCAGGGTGTCCTGCCAGGCCTTGACCGGCAGGTCGCCGACCCGGCCGAGCTCCACGACGCCCGCCACGTGCAGCAGGGAGTCCAGCTCGACCGGCAGCGCCTGGTGGCCGAAGGCCCAGGAGAGCTTGGCCGGATCGGCGAGGTTGCCGACCAGGGTCTTCGCCGCGGGGAAGCGCTCGCGCAGCTCGGCGGCCCGGCGGGCGTCGCGGGCCAGCAGCCAGAGGTCGTCCCCGCGCTCGGTGAGGCGCTCGGCGAGGACGGCGCCGATGCCGGAACCGGCGCCGGTGATCAGATGTGCAGCCATGGTCCCGATCCTCTCAGGCCTTGAGCTGTTCGAAGACCTGCGCGGGGGTGTCGGCGAAGGTGATCAGCTCGCCGAGCGGGCGCGGCAGGAAGCCCTCGGCGTCCATCCGCTCCAGCTGGGTGCGCAGGCCCGCGTAGAAGCCCTCGGTGTCGAGGACGACCACCGGCTTGTCGTGCAGCACGTGCTTCTTGAGCTCCAGCACCTCGGTGACCTCGTCCAGCGTCCCGAGCCCGCCGACCAGGACGACGACCGCGTCGGCGCGCATCAGCAGCTGCGCCTTGCGCTCGGCGAGGTCCTTGGTCATGACGAGCTCGTCGGCGCCCTCGTAGCCCTTGTGCCTGAGCAGCTCGACGAGGATCCCGACGAGCTTCCCGCCGGCCTCCTTCACCCCGTCGGCGAGCAGGCCCATCAACCCGGCATTGGAGCCGCCCCACACCAGGGTGTGCCCGCCCTCCCCCAGCAGCCGGGCGAACTCGGCGGCGGGGCCGGTGTAGCGGTCGTCGAGGGAGTACGCGGAGCAGAAGACAGTGATGTTCATAGTGTCAACTGGTCTATCACGCGCCCACGCCCCCGCTCACCGGCTTTACGCCCTGCTATCCGACCAGGTGCCGGCCGTCATGGGTACGGACGCTGGGCGCGGCATCGCCCCGAAGAGCGTCCAGCAGCCGCACGGCGTACACCTCGGCCATCCGGTCGGACACCTCGGCGGGCGTGAGCCAGTCGACCGCGGTCGACTCGGCCGAGAGCTGCTCGGTTCCGCCCTCGGGGTGGCAGCGGAAGACCAGCGCGACGATTCCGCGATTCACGTTCTTGTAGACGCCGGTCAGCCGCTCCACGCCGACCTTGATCCCCGTCTCCTCGTAGATCTCGCGCCGCACGCCGTCCTCGACGGCCTCGGACAGCTCCAGCACCCCGCCCGGCGGCTCCCAGGCGCCGTTGTCGGCCCGGCGAATCGCCAGCACCCGGCCGTCCTCGCGCACGACTGCCCCCGCAACGGACACCGAGTGGAGTGGCGTTGACTGGGGCTTCCCGTCGCTGTTACTCATGTGCAGGAGAATAGGAGCCCTGAAGGACTATGGCGAGTGGTGACGTGGCCTCCTCGGCCAAGGCGAAGTATCTGCAGATCGCGGATGACCTCGCCGCACAGATCAAGTCGGGAGCCCTCACTGCTGGTGCGGCCGTACCGAGCGAAGCCGAACTCATGCAGCGGTACGGAGTCGCGTCCGGCACGGCCCGCAAGGCCGTCGCCGAACTCCGGACGGCTCAGCTGATCGAGACGCACCACGGCCGCGGTTCCTTCGTCCGCTCCCGCCCACCGGTGCAGCGCAAGTCATCCGATCGCTTTCGACGCGCCCATCGCAAGGCCGGCAAAGCCGCCTACCTCGCGGAGGCGGAGGTGTCCGGCGGCGTCCCGTCCGTGACCGTGTTGTTCGTCGGCCCCACCGAGGCCCCTCCGGAGATCGCCGAGCGACTGGATCTCCCCGTCGGTACCCAGGTGCTGGCGCGCAAGCGCCGGTACTTCCGAGATGGCGTACCGACCGAAGAAGCCACGTCGTACCTACCGTGGGACGTGGTGAAGGACATCCCGGAGGTCTTCGCCGAGAACCCCGGCGGCGGTGGCATCTATGCCCGCCTCGAAGAACACGGGCATTCCCTCACCGAGTTCACCGAATCCGTACGCGCTCGGCTGGCGACCAAGCCCGAGACCGCAGCACTGGCGTTGAGCCCCGGTTCGCCTGTGATCCATCTCGTCCGGGACGCGATCACCGCAGACGGCCGCGTCGTGGAGGTGTGTGACACAGTCATGGCCGCCGACCAGTTCGTTCTGGACTATCGGTTCCCTGCGCGCGACTGACGCCTGATCAACTACCCCTGCCCACTTCGGGATTCTCTCCACGGCGGCTTGACTCATGTACAGGAGTCGGGCACTCTTCTACTCGTCACTCCTGCACATAAGTACAGGATGGCGCCTCGTCTATAGGAGATGGTCGCCATGGCCACGTTTCCCGTGCAGCGCACGCTGTTGGAGGGCCGGACTCCTCCCCGTCTCGAATCGCCGCCGCTTCTGAGGGCGGATGAAGTGCTGCTGGCCTACCGGCCCGAATCGGTAGGCCAAGCCCGACGGCTGGTTCGACGCCAGCTGATGAACTGGGGGCTGCCCCGCCTGATCGACACCGCCGAGTTGGTCACCAGTGAACTGGTCACCAATGCGGCGAAGACGGGCTGCCAGCTGTTCATGACGGTCACCGTCACGCTGATCGCTGATGCCACCGTGCGGATCTCGGTGCGCGACGGGTCGCGGGCCCTTCCGGTGTTGATCCGGGCTTCGGACGACGACGAAGGCCATCGCGGGCTCGGCCTCGTCCACCAACTCACCAACGGGCGGTGGGGAGTCACGGTCGAGCCGCTCGGCAAGGTCGTCCACGCCGACATTGCTCGATGACTGCACCGCCGGTGAGGCAGTACTCCGACGACGTCGAAGCCGTCGAACCCATCCGTGTCTGGAGTGCCTACGCCGTGTCGGTGACGGCCCTCCTACAGCTCGCGGCTGTCGCGGTGGTGTTGTCCATGCGCGGCCACTGAATTCCCGCCCGAGCCGCCGGACCGGTAGCGCCAGGCAGATCAAGCCGGCAGCAACCAGTAACCACGACGACAGCGGAAACGTCCCCGCGGGCGGTCACGCGCCCTCGGGGAGCTGCTGCCCGGCATTCCTCCAGGAGGATGCGATGGGCGGCGAGGCAACACCCGGGCAGGCACTCGCCTGTCGGGCCGACCAGCACAGAGGAGCAGAGATGGGCAAGCACGGAGGCGGCTCCGGCGACGGCAAGGGCGGCGGGCAGCAGGACGACAGCAACAAGGGCGCCGGGCACGGCGGCGGAGGTTCGGACGAGGGCGGGAACACCTCCGACGGTTCGGCCCCGGCGGGCGGCGGCAAGTGACCGGCGAGACGCACAAGGAGGCGGGCCCCCTGGGGCTCGCCTCCGCGCTGGTGGCCGGCGGCGCCCTTTCCTCGGACTGGCTCCCCTCCTTCAAGGCAGTGCCCCGCGAGCTGTTCGTCCCGGACCGCATCTGGCCGGGCACCGCGAACGGCACCGAGCAGAACCCCGTGGTCCACCGCTCGCGGGACCCCGAGGCGTGGCGGAGAGCGGTCTACTCGGACATCCCGCTGACCACACAGTGGGACGACGGGGACCACGAGGGCGACGCACTCGGTACGACCCCGAGCTCGTCCAACTCCATGCCGACCATGGTCTTCTCAATGCTTCAGGACCTCGACGTGCGCCCGGGCGACCGGGTCCTGGAGGTCGGCACCGGGACGGGGTGGAACGCCGGCCTGCTGGCCCACCGGCTGGGCGGCTCCAACGTGGTCACCGTCGAGTACGACCCGGACGTCGCCCACCACGCCCGGGAGAACCTGGCCCGGGCCGGACTCAAGCCTGTCGTGGTCGAGGACGACGGTCGCTCGGGGTGGGCCGAGGGTGCTCCCTACAACCGTCTCATCGCCACGTGCTCCCTCCTGGAGATTCCTCCGGCCTGGCTGGAGCAGACGGCCCCCGGCGGGGTCATCGTCGCTCCGTTCGGCACCGAGTACGGCGGCGAACAGATCGTCCGCCTCACGGTCGGCGCGGACGGAACCAGCGCGAGCGGGCGGTTCACCCGGGGCTCCGCGTTCATGCGGCTGCGGCAGCAGCGCACGGACCGGCCGCCCTTCGAGAACTACCTGCACGGGCGGGAATGGCCGGCCGACGGGGTGCGGAGCACGACCGCCCTCGCCCCTCCGGACACCGGAGGGTGGTTCGAGCAGTTCGTCATCGGGGCCGGCGTGCCCGCCGCGTTCTGGCGCGCGGAACGCTACGAGGACGGCGCGTACACGCTGTGGCTCTACAGCCGGGACACCCTCTCCTGGGCCTCCGCCGAGTACGAGCGGGGTCGCACGGAGTACGAGGTGTACCAGTCCGGCCCCCGCAGGCTCTGGGACGAGGTGGCCGACGCGTACCGGTGGTGGGCCGACCAGGGCCGTCCCGGTTGCGAGCGGTTCGGCCTGACGGTCACCTCGGAGGGTCAGTACCTCTGGCTGGACTCCCCGGACAACCTGGTTCCACGGCGCTGAGCAGCCCGGCCGTCCGCTGCGGACGGCCGGGCCCTGAAAACCGGACTACGCGCGGACCGCCGGGCGTTCCGTGGTCGCGATGGTCGCGGAGCCGACGACGCGGGTGCCGTCGTACAGCACGACGGCCTGGCCGGGGGCGATGCCGCGGGCGGGGGTGTCGAGGGTGACGCGGAGCTCGCCGTCGACGACCGACGCCGTGACCGGCACCTCCTCGCCGTGGGCGCGCAGCTGGGCGGTGTAGCGGCCGGCCACGAGCTCCTCGGTGCCGCACCAGCGGGGCCGGATCGCGGTGAGCGCGGTCACGTCCAGGCCCTCCACCGGCCCGACCGTGACGGTGTTGTTCACCGGGGAGATGTCGAGGACGTAGCGCGGCTTGCCGTCCGCCGCCGGGCGGCCGATCCGCAGGCCCTTGCGCTGGCCGATGGTGAAGCCGTACGCGCCGTCGTGCTCGCCGAGCTTGGTGCCGTCCACGTCGAGGATGTCGCCGGTGGCGGTGCCCAGGTGCTTGGCCAGGAAGCC
Source organism: Kitasatospora sp. NPDC127111 (assembly GCF_042677465.1). Taxonomy (NCBI): domain Bacteria; kingdom Bacillati; phylum Actinomycetota; class Actinomycetes; order Kitasatosporales; family Streptomycetaceae; genus Kitasatospora; species Kitasatospora sp. NPDC127111. Next base: position 146,288 of record NZ_JBHXTG010000005.1, on the reverse strand, counting down.
CTGGGTGTCGCCGTCGGCGATGAAGCAGATGTCGTGGCTGTCCGGCTTCTTCGCCACCGCCAGGCCGCGGCGCTCGGCCTCCTCGCGGATGACGTCCTTGGTGGTGTCGCCGAGCGGGAAGAGCGAGTGGGCGAGCTGGTCCGCGTCGAGCACGCCGAGGACGTAGGACTGGTCCTTCGCCGCGTCCACGGCCCGGTGCAGCTCGCGCGAGCCGTCCGGCAGGTCGATGATCCGGGCGTAGTGGCCGGTGCACACGGCGTCGAAGCCGAGGGCGATCGCCTTGTCGAGCAGCGCGGCGAACTTGATCTTCTCGTTGCAGCGCAGGCAGGGGTTGGGCGTCCGGCCGGCCGCGTACTCGGCGACGAAGTCGTCGATCACGTCCTCGCGGAAGCGCTCGGCGAGGTCCCAGACGTAGAAGGGGATGCCGATCACGTCGGCGGCCCGCCAGGCGTCCCGGGAGTCCTCGATGGTGCAGCAGCCGCGCGCCCCCGTGCGGAAGGACTGCGGGTTGGCCGACAGCGCCAGGTGGACGCCGGTCACCTCGTGCCCCGCTTCGACGGCGCGGGCGGCGGCGACGGCGGAGTCGACTCCGCCGGACATCGCCGCGAGCACGCGCAGGCGGCCGGTGGACGGAGTGGTCGGGGCACCCGGGAAATCAGTCATGATGCGTCCAAGCGTACGTGCTGCGCCGGCTGTTCCCCGAGCGGATATCGGCGCCGCGGCTCAGCGCCGGACCGACGCCAGGCCCGCGTTCCGCGCCCGCTGCACCACCGGGGCGATGGCCTCGGCGAGCGCCGCCACGTCCGCCCGGGTCGACGTGTGCCCGAGCGAGAAGCGGAGCGACGCCCGGGCCAGCAGCGGGTCGACGCCCATCGCCAGCAGCACGTGGCTGGGCTGCGGGACGCCCGCCGAGCAGGCCGAACCGGTGGAGCACTCGATGCCCCGCGCGTCGAGCAGCATCAGCAGCGCGTCGCCCTCGCAGCCGGGGAAGGAGAAGTGCGCGTTGGCGGGCAGCCGGCCCTCGGCCGCCGGGTCGCCGTTGAGGACGGCGTCCGGGACGGCGGCCAGCACCGAGGCGACCAGTTCGTCCCGCAGCGCGCCCAGCTCCACGGCGTGCTCGGCCCGCCGTTCGACGGCCAGCGCGGCCGCGACCGCGAAACCCGCGGCGGCGGGCGCGTCCAGCGTGCCGGAGCGGACGTCGCGCTCCTGGCCCCCGCCGTGCAGCAGCGGGACGGGGGCGGCACCGCGGGACAGCAGCAGGGCGCCGATGCCGTACGGGCCGCCGATCTTGTGGCCGGTGACGGTGAGCGCGGTGAGCCCGGACTCGGCGAAGGAGACCGGCACCTGGCCGAGCGCCTGGACGGCGTCGGCGTGCATCGGGATGCCGTACTCGGCGGCCACGGCGGCGAGTTCGACGACCGGCTGGACGGTCCCGACCTCGTTGTTGGCCCACATCACGGTGACCAGGGCGACGGACGCCGGGTCGCGCTCGATCGCCTCGCGCAGCGCCGCCGGGTGCACCCGGCCGAGCGCGTCCACCGGCAGGTACTCGACGGTGGCGCCCTCGTGCTCGGAGAGCCAGTGCACCGCGTCCAGCACCGCGTGGTGCTCGACCGGGCTGCTGAGGACCCTGGTCCGGGCCGGGTCGGCGCCCCGGCGGGCCCAGTACAGGCCCTTGACGGCGAGGTTGTCGGACTCGGTGCCGCCACCGGTGAGGACGATCTCGCTCGGGCGCGCGCCCAGCGAGTCGGCGAGCGACTCGCGGGCCTCCTCGACGACGCGGCGGGCCCGGCGGCCGGACGCGTGCAGGGAGGAGGCGTTGCCGACGACCCCCAGGTGCGCCGTCATCGCGGCGATCGCCTCGGGCAGCATCGGCGTGGTCGCCGCATGGTCCAGGTATGGCATAACCATCCGATTGTAGAGGGCCGCCCGGTGCCGCCAGGGCCACCAGCGCAATCCGGCCACGGCCCGGTGACGGAGGCCCACCGATCGGACGTCCGCGTCCGGTTCCGGTTTGGCCGGGTGCCGGGGCGAACCGTTAGCCTGACGATCCACCGCACATGGGGCCGAACGGGACAGGACTGGGGGAAGGGTGTCGCAGTCGGTCGATCGCGCGCTCACCATCCTCGGCTCCCTCGGCGACGGCCCGGTGACCCTCGAACAGGCCGCGACCAGCATCGGCGTGCACAAGTCCACCGCGCTGCGGCTGCTGCGCACGCTGGAGGAGCACGGCTTCGTCCACCGCCAGTCCGACCGCCGCTACCGGCTCGGCGGCCGGGTGCTCTCGCTGGCCCACCGGGCCCTGGAGGAGATCGACGTCCGGCAGATCGCGGCGCCCTACCTGGCGGCGCTGCACCGGCGCTTCGGCGTGACCGTCCAGCTCGCGGTGCTGCAGGACGGCGAGGTGCTCTACCTGGACGAGCTGGCCGGCCGGTGGCGGGCGGGTTCCGCCCGGCCGTCCCGGATCGGGCGGCGGGCACCGGCGGCCGGCACCGCGATCGGCCGGGTGCTGCTGGCCGGCCTGCCCGAGGACGGGCTGCGCGAGGAGGAGCTGCCCGCCGAGCTGGCCAAGGTCCGCCGCCAGGGCTGGGCGGCCGAGTCGGCCGAGCTCAGGGAGCCGGTGGCCTGTCTGGCCGCGCCGGTGGCCGGCAGCGCCGGACGGCCGGTGGCCGCGTGCGCGGTGAGCGCCCCGACCTACGAGATGGCCCCGTTCGAGCTGGTCCGGCTGCTGCCGGAGCTGCTCTGCACGGCCGAGGCGATCTCGCTGGCGTACGGCGGCTCGCCTACTCCTCGCTGGTGCGAGAACCGTTGCGGTGCCACGCCCGCGGTGCGCGCCAGCCGTACTTGAGGGCGAGCATCCGGAGCAGGAAGGCGGTCAGCGCGGCGGCGGTCCCGGTGAACGCGGTGAGGTGGTCGGCGGCGATCAGCGCCGCGACCAGCGCGGAGCCGACCAGCGCCGGGACGGCGTAGATCTCCCGGTCCCAGCGGAGCAGCGAGGGGATCTCGCCGGCCAGGACGTCGCGCATCACGCCGCCGCCGGCGGCGGTCACCATGCCGAGCGCCACCGCGGCGACCGCGCCGAGGCCGTAGTCGTGGGCCTTGGCGGTGCCGGTGACGCAGAACAGGCCGAGGCCGAGCGCGTCCAGGGTCTGCACCGCGCGGTTGATCCGCTCGACCTCGGGGTGCAGGAAGAACACCACCAGGCCGGCCGCGAGCGGGGTGACGAAGTACCCCAGGTTGGTGAACGCGGCCACCGGCGTGGCCCCGATGACGAGGTCGCGCATCACCCCGCCGCCCAGCGCGGTGACCTCGGCGAGCACGCAGATCCCGAAGATGTCCATGTTCTTGCGGACGGCGAGCAGCCCTCCGGAGAGGGCGAAGACGAAGATGCCGACCAGGTCGAGCGTCTGCTGGATGTCGGAGGGGAAGATCTGCGAGGTCACCGCACAACTATGGACCCGCGGAACCTTCCCCTCCGCATCGCGCCGGGCGGAGGCCCGGGCCCCCACCCGGGGCCCGGGGCGCCTCAGGCCGAGGCGAGCTCCTTCTCCCCCCGCACCCGACGGCGCGTTCTCCGGGCTGTGCTACTCGTTCCCCTCGCTCCGCTCCGGGCTGTGCTACTCGTTCCCCTCGCTCCGCTCCGGGCTGTGCTACTCGTTCCCCTCGCTCCGCTCGGGGCTGTGCTGCTCGTTCCCCTCGCTCCGCTCGGGGAAGTGACACGCGACCTGGTGCCCGGTCTTGAGCGCCGCGAGCGGCGGCTCCTGCGTGGCGCAGATCTCCTGGGCCTTCCAGCAGCGGGTGCGGAACCGGCAGCCGGACGGCGGGTTGATCGGGGACGGCACGTCGCCCTTGAGCAGGATCCGCTCCCGGCCACCCTGGTGCCGGCGGCGCGGGTCGGGCACCGGCACCGCGGACATCAGCGCGTTGGTGTACGGGTGCATCGGGCTGCTGTAGAGGGAGTCCCGGTCGGCGACCTCGACGACCTTGCCGAGGTACATCACCGCGACCCGGTCGGAGACGTGCCGGACGACCGAGAGGTCGTGCGCGATGATCAGGTAGGTCAGGCCCAGCTCCTGCTGCAGGTCGTCCAGCAGGTTGACCACCTGCGCCTGGATCGACACGTCGAGCGCGGAGACGGGCTCGTCCGCGACGATCATCTTGGGCCGCAGGGCGAGCGCCCGGGCGATGCCGATGCGCTGGCGCTGGCCGCCGGAGAACTCGTGCGGGTAGCGGTTGTAGTGCTCCGGGCTGAGCCCGCACAGCTCCAGCAGTTCCTGGACGGCCTTCTTGATCCCGCCGGCCGGCTCCGCCTTCTGCAGCCGGAACGGCGCGCCGACGATGGTGCCGACGGTGTGCCGGGGGTTCAGCGAGGAGTACGGGTCCTGGAAGATCATCTGGATGTCGCGGCGGAGCGGCCGCATCGCGCCGACGCCCAGGTGGGTGATGTCGGTGCCCTCGAACTCGATCTTCCCGCCGGTGGGTTCGTCGAGCCGGGTGACCAGCCGGCCCATGGTCGACTTGCCGCAGCCGGACTCGCCGACGACGCCGAGGGTCTCCCCCGCGTTGACGGTGAGGTCGATGCCGTCGACGGCCCGCACCGCGCCGGTCTGCCGCCGGAGCAGCCCGCCGCGGATCGGGAAGTGCCGGGTCAGGCCGGTCACCTTGAGCAGCGGCTCGCGGTCCGGCGCGGGGGTGGGCGCCGGGACCTTCTTCGCGGGTTCGTGGGCCGCGGCCTGAGTGTCCGTCATCGGTTGTCTCCAGAATGGTGGTACGAGGCCGGGCTCACAGCCGGGGCGCGATCTCTTCGGTGAAGATGCGGTGCCGGTCGGCGGCGGCGAGGTGGCAGGCCGCGTGGTGTCCGGGCGCGGCCTCGGCCAGCACGGGGGTCTCGCTCGTGGAGCGCCCGCCGGTCAGCTCGGCGTAGGGGCAGCGCGGGTGGAAGGCGCAGCCGGAGGGCACGTTGATCAGGCTGGGCGGGGTGCCCTTGACCGGGATCAGCCGGTCCTGAAGCTCGCGGTCGAGGCGCGGCATCGAGCCCAGCAGGCCCCAGGTGTAGGGGTGTTCGGGCGCGTCGAAGAGGGTTTCGGCCGGGCCGCGCTCGACGCACTTGCCGCCGTACATGACCAGGATGTCGTCGGCGAGCTCGGCGACCACCCCGAGGTCGTGGGTGATGATGATGACGGCGGAGCCGAACTCCTCCTGGAGGTCGCGGATGAGGTCCAGGATCTGCGCCTGGACGGTGACGTCCAGGGCGGTGGTGGGCTCGTCGGCGATCAGCAGCGAGGGGTCGTTGACCAGGGCCATGGCGATCATGGCGCGCTGGCGCATGCCGCCGGAGAACTGGTGCGGGTAGTCGTCCACCCGGCGGTCCGGCTGCGGGATGCCGACCCGGTCGAGCAGTTCGATCGCGCGGGTGCGGGCCTGCTTCTTGGTCGCCTGCGGGTGGTGCACCCGGTAGGCCTCGATGATCTGCGCGCCGACCGTGTAGTACGGGTGCATCGCGGTCAGCGGGTCCTGGAAGATCATCGCCATCTGGCGGCCGCGCAGCTGCCGGACGCGCTCCGGCCCGGCCGCGATCAGCTCCTCGCCGTCCAGCCGGATCTCGCCGCTGATCCGGGCCCGCTTGGAGCGGTGCAGGCCCATGATGCCGAGCGAGGTGACGGACTTGCCGGAGCCGGACTCGCCGACGATGCCGAGGGTCCTGCCCTTGTGCAGGTCGAAGCTGACCCCGTCCACCGAGCGGACCAGGCCGTCGTCGGTGTCGAAGTGGATCCGCAGGTCCCGGACGGAGAGGAACGGGTCCCCGGTCGGGGCGGCCGTCGGCGCCGGGGTCTTCTGGAGCTCGGTCACGACAGCCTCACCCGGGGGTCGACAGCGGCGTACAGGAGGTCAACCACGAGGTTGCAGAGGACGATGAAGAAGGCGCCGAGCAGGGTGACGCCGAGGATCTTCGGCAGGTCGTTGTCCTTGATGGCGGCGACCGCGAAGGCACCGACGCCCTGGAGCGAGAACACCTGCTCGGTGATCAGCGCACCGCCGAGCAGCAGGCCGAGGTCCATGCCGAAGATGGTGACGACCGGGGTGAGCGCGGAGCGCAGCCCGTGCTTGACGACCACCTTGCGCTCGATCAGGCCCTTGGCCCGGGCGGTGCGGATGTAGTCCTCGCTCATCGTCTCCAGCATTCCGGCGCGGGTGAGCCGGGCGTAGAGCGCGGAGTAGAGGAAGGCCAGCGAGATCCACGGGAGGATCAGGTTGCGGGCCCACATCAGCGGGTCGTCGGTGAAGTCGACGTACTGGAGGTTGTCCAGGATCGGCCACTCGTAGCTGAAGAGCGTGAGCAGCAGCGCGCCGGTGAAGAAGACCGGCAGCGAGACGCCGGCCAGCGCGATGCCCATGGAGAGCCGGTCGAAGATCGACCGCGGCTTGAGGGCGGAGACGACGCCGGTGGCGACGCCGGAGGTCAGCCAGAGCAGCGCGGCACCGATGGCCAGCGACAGCGTGATCGGGATGCGCTTGGTGAGCTCGGGCCAGACCTCGATGTGGTTCTTGAACGAGTAGCCGAAGCAGGGCACGTGGCAGGTGGCCGCGTCCGGACCGAACTTGTACTCGGCACCGGTGACCAGCGCCTTCAGGAAGCGCCCGTACTGGACGTAGATCGGCTGGTCGAAGCCGAGGTTCTTCTTGACCGCCGCGATCGCCTCGGGGGAGGGGTTCTTCCCGATGTACTGGGTGGCCAGCTGGTCGGGCGTCTCGCCGGCGAGGCGCGGCAGCAGGAAGAAGATCGCGAAGGTGACCGCGCTGACCACCAGGAGCAGCACCACGGCCGCGAGCGTCCTGCGGAGGATGTAGGCAAACACAGTTGGGCGGCTCCGGCGGCCCGCCGCCGTCCGGGATCTTCCGGACGGCGGCGGGCGCCGCTGCCTTCACCTGCCTTCAGGGATACGGAGCCAGGCTCTTACTTGGTCGTACCGATGTTCAGGTAGTCGTACTCACCCGAGAAGGCCGAGGTGGACACCAGGTTGGTGGCGCTGTCCGGGCGGTACAGGAAGACCTTGAAGTAGGTCAGCGGGACGTAGACGGCCTGCTCCATGACCTTCTTGTCGATCTCGGAGTAGATCTTCTCGCGGGCCGCCTTGTCGGTGTTGACGGCGGCGTCGTCGATCAGCTTGTTGATCGCGGGGTCGTTCAGCGAGGCCAGGTTGCTGTTGCCCGACTCCTTGATGGCCCGGCCGTCGACGATCTGCTGCAGGAAGCCGTAGCCGGTCGGCCAGTCGGCGCCCCACTGCATCATCATCAGGCCGATGTTCTTCTCCTTGTTCTTCGCCGGCACGCCGACGTTGTCGGAGAGGTACTTGCCCTGCGGGAACTGCTGGATCTCGGCGTTGATGCCGATCTTCTTCAGCGCGGCCTGGATCGAGGTCGCGGCGGCGATCTCGGTGGCGCGCTCGGTGCGGGCGGAGAGGACGGTGGAGAAGCCCTCCGGCTTGCCGCAGGCCTTCAGGGCGTCCTTGGCCTTGCCCTCGTCGCCCTTGTTGTCCTTGGTCTCGTACAGGTTGATGTCCTGGTGGCCCGGGATGTCGGCCGGGAGGACGCTGTCGGCGATCTGGCCGCGGATCGGGCCGCCGATCGCGGTCTGCACCGAGACCTTGTCGATCGCGTACTGGACGGCCTTGCGGCAGTCGACGTTGTCGAACGGCGCGACGTGGCTGTCGATCGCCATGTAGACCAGGCGGCCGCCGTAGGCGTTGTCCGTCTTCGCCTTGAGCTTCTGGTCCTTGAGGATCTGCGCCTGGGTCTGCGGGTCGACGCCGCCGCCGACGAGGTCCACCTGGGCGTTGCCGGCCAGCAGGTCCTTGTCGATGGTGGACTGCTCGATGTTCATCTTGAGCAGGATCTTGTCCGCGAGCTGCTTGCGGATCGGGTCGGTCTTCGCGTCCCAGTTGGTGTTCGGCACCAGCGTGAGCTGCTTGCCGTCCTCGTAGGACTCGAACTTGTACGAGCCCGAGGCGAGCGGGTGCTTGACGTAGTCGGCGCCCTTGTCCTTGTCCTTCGGGACCGGGACGGTCTGCGGGGCGGAGACCAGGTAGTCGAAGTCCGCGAAGGCGTGCTTCAGGTGGAAGACGATGGTCAGGTCGTCCGGGGTCTCGATCGACTTGAGGTCGCCCGACGGGTCCTTGTAGGGGCCCTCGTAGGGGGTCGGGTTGTCGACCAGCAGGTCGTGGAAGTACGTCGGGCCGTTGGCGAACACGTCCGGCGCCCAGTTGGAGCGCTCCACCGCGTACTTGACGTCCTTGGCGGTGATCGGCGTGCCGTCCTCGTACTTGAGGCCCGCGCGCAGCTTGTACGTCCAGCTCAGGCCGTCGGCGCTGGGCTGGCCCATCGACTCGGCGAGGTCCGGGACGAGCTTGTTGCCCTCCTCGCCGGGGCCCGGCGCGAAGGTGGTCAGCGGACGCCCGTACAGGCGGGAGAAGTTGTAGATGTAGGCGTAGTACGTGTTGCCCGGGTCCAGGGAGTCCGGGGTGCCCTTCATCTCGTAGGTGACCGTCCCGCCCTTCTTGTCCGAGGCGTTCACGACCCCCTTGGTGGCCGCGTCGGCGCCGGCGCCGGCGGCCGAGGACGAGTTGCTGTCCCCGCTCTTGGAGGAGCCGGACGAACAGCCGGTGATGACCAGGACCGCGGCGGCGGCCGCGGCGGTCAGCGCGACGGTACGGGACCTACGCATGGTGGGATCAACCCCTTGAGGAAGTGATGGCGGATCGAAGGGTACTGACGGAACGTCAGTTGCTCTTGGGATCGAGGGCGTCACGCAGCCCGTCGCCGAGCAGGTTGAAGGCGAGCACGGTGAGGAAGATCGCCAGACCGGGGACCACCATGTACTGGGGGTCGACCTGGTAGTAGTTGATCGCCTCGTTGAGCATCCCGCCCCAGGAGGCCTGCGGGGCCTGGATGCCGACTCCGAGGAAGCTGAGGCCGGCCTCGAAGAGGATGTTGGTCGGGATCAGCAGGGTCGAGTAGACCAGGATCGGACCGACCAGGTTGGGCAGCAGCTCCTTGAACAGGATGAACGGGCCGCGGGCGCCCAGGCTGCGGGCGGCGTAGACGAACTCGCGCTCGCGCAGCGAGAGGGTCTGGCCGCGCACGATCCGGCCCATGTAGGGCCAGTTGAAGAAGCCGATCACGAAGATCAGCACCATGATGTGCAGCGGGAGGCCGTGCAGGCCGAAGGCGCCGCCCTGGAGCGAGGCGGAGATCGCGATGGCGAAGAGCAGCAGCGGGAAGGCGAGGAAGACGTCCATCACCCGGCTGATCACCGCGTCCACCCAGCCGCCGTAGTAGCCGGCCATCACGCCGAGCACGGTGCCGATGGTGTTGGAGAGCAGGGTCGCCCCGAAGGCGACGAGCAGCGAGACCCAGGAGCCCTCGATGACCCGGGAGAGCAGGTCACGGCCGTACTGCGGGTCGACGCCGAGCGGGTGGTCCGCGCTCATGCCGCCCCAGTCCCCGAACGGCAGGCCGCCGAGGTTGGCGTCCAGCAGGTCCTGGTTGAGTGCGTCGGGATCCAGGCCGAAGACCGACTCGATCGGCTTGGCCAGCACGGCGAGCAGGATCAGCAGGATCACCACGATGCCGCCGGCGACGGCGGCCTTGTCCCGCTTGAAGCGGGTCCAGGCGATCTGGCCGAGCGAGCGGCCCTCGATCTTCTTGGCCGGGCTCGCGGCGGCGGCTGCCTCCGGTTCGTTCCCGGCGGTCTTGACGGGTGCGGTCATGGTCAGTTCGGTCCCCTCGCCGACGGTGGCCGGCCCACGGGTGCCGGTCGCCGGATCGGCGGTACGGCTAATGCGGACGTGCGGAGGTGCGGACGTGCGGAGGTACAGGACGGTGTTTCAACAGCGGTACGACGTGCGGTACTGCGTGCTCGGGTACTGCCGCCACGCGGGATGGGCATCGCGTGGATCTAGCGGTCCGCCTGCGCGTTCGCCTTTGTGAGGCGCCAACCACGCGCGGTGCGTTGTTGCAGAACTCTCTGCCATGCGAACTGGCTTGCGCCAGCCCTGACAACCGACAGATGCCCAACTGTGATCTGCACGCATACGCTTCCCGAGCTTCCGCATAGCGCGCTTCACACGGCTGTTACATCCATGTCAAGAGTCGAAACGGGACTTCCCCGCGGAAACGGCCGGAAACGCCGCAGGACCGGCCTGACGTGGCGTCAGACCGGTCCTGCGGAACGGTTTCGGGCGTGATGCCCGGTTCGTACCCCGGCGGCGGGGCGGCGGATCAGCGACCCGGGTAACCGGGCCACGGCTGCTGCGGCGGCTGGTGCCCCTGCCAGCCCGGGGCGGGCGCCTGGGTGCCGTAGCCGTACCCCGGGCCCGCCTGCGAGGCGTACGGCGGCGGGGGCACCGGCGGGTACGGCCCGGTCTGCGGACGGCCGTGGCCGGCCGCCTCGCGGTCGTAGAACGGCCGCGCGTTGGCCCGCATCCACAGCGCCACCGGGTCGTACTCGTCCCCCATCGCCACCGTGGAGACGGCCAGCCCCTCCGGCGCGACCGCGATCGCGCGCTGCATCAGCGCCCGGACGGCCTCCACCGCGGGTGGTGAACTCTCGTACAGCTCAAGACCGATGGCCAGGTACGGTTCGCCCACGGAGGGCTGCACCCAGGCCCGGCGCAGCGCCTTGACCGCGCGCACCTCGACCGCCTGCCGCTCCAGCAGCGCGAAGAACTGCTGCGCGGGCACCTGCGGTTCGCTCAGCTTCAGCGGCCCGGCCGGCAGCCGGTCCAGACCGGCCGCGATCCGCCGCAGGTCGGCCCAGGGCACGCCGACCCCGCCGCCGGGCGCGTGCGGGTTCAGCCAGAGGCCCCAGCGGGTCCGGTACAGCGAGGCGGCGATCTCGCGCCCCGAGATCACCTCGTGCGCCCGCGCCCAGCCGGAGGCCGCGAGCTGCTCGGGCGAGGTGACCGCCGGCGCGTAACCGTGGCCGCTGATCTCCATGTTCCCGTACTGGGCGTCCGGGCTGCCCGGAGTGCCGTGCCAGAGCAGCATCCAGACCTGGCCCTCGGCGAGGGCGTGCAGCAGCTTCTCGTACGCCTCCCAGCGCTCCGGCGCGACCTCGCGCAGGGCGTGCTCCAGCGCTCTCGGATCCGCGCCGGGGCGCCCGGCGGGTGCCTGGCCCCAGGGCCCCGGTGCACCGCCGCCTACCGCTCCCGCACTCATGCGCCCACCTCGCTGCGCCTCTTCTTTCCCTCACCCGCCGCCGGCCCGAAGGGTGTCTGCACGCACCCTATGGGGCGCCACCGACCACCGCCACGCCGACGTGCCTGCCTTGAGCCCCTCCCACCCGTTGGCGGGCCGCCCGACGACGGGCGGGGAGGGGGCGGGCTCACATCCGTGTGTAGAACGGCTGGACCCGGTTGAGCAACCACTCGACCACGGGGTCGTCCGCGAGGTCGAGCAGCACGAGGTGGACGCCGCCCGGCAGCGGCGCGGTTCCCAGCGCGCGGCCCAGCGCCTCGTTCACGGCGGCCGGGTCGGCCGGGGAGAGCTGGTCCAGCTGGACCCCGACGAACATCACGGTCGGCTCGCCCTCGACGCTGGCCAGCGCCCGCCGGGCGGTCAGCACCCCGGGCAGCGCCGACAGCTCGGCCCGGCAGGCGGCCAGGAAGGCCTCCGGGTCCTCGCCCGGCACCGGCTCGCGCAGCGCCACCCGGCCGCCGGTCGGCGCGGCCGGGTCCTCGGCGGCGTCCCAGCGGTCCCCGCGCGGCCCGCGCCGCAGCTCGGCCACGCCCTGCGGCGGCACCGGGATGCCCACCGGCGCCTCCGGGTTCACCGCGATGCCCACGCCCAGCGGCAGTCCGCGGGCGAACTCCCAGACCGGCGCGATCGCGAAGGCCATCCCCGGCGCCTGCTGCAGGAAGACCTCCTGCGAGGAGAAGACCGGCACGTACGGCTCGCCGGCCAGCTCGATGGTCGGCAGGTCCAGCGACTGCCCCTGCGGGTCGGCCCCGGCCGGCAGCGGGATCCACACCTGGCTGCGGGCCAGCACCTCGAACACCCGGGGGGTGGCGCCCGGGTCGCCGAGCGCGGCGGTGAGCACCTGCTCCAGCTCGTTGGCAGGCCATCCACCGCCCGGCGGCGCCGCCTCCGGGCCGCCCCACCCCCGCTGCTGCTCCGGGATCCCCATCTGTCCTGGTACCGCCTCACTGGCTCGTCGACGCGTGCAGCCTAGCGGGCCGCCCGGGGCCCCTCTCCCGCGCGGGCGCCGGACGTGCCATGATGTGCGCGTCCCGCGTGCTTCCGTGCGTTCCCGCCGGGACGCCCCCCAACTCCATATCGGCCGCTCGAACCCGCGCGGGAGAGTCCGGAGTGCCGCCCCAGGCGGTACGGCCGGCGCCGAAGGAGCAAGTCCTCCCCGGAATCTCTCAGGCCCCCCTACCGCACGGGTTAGGCACATCTGGAAAGCGGCGCACGGCCCTGTCGCGCGCCCACCCACGGTGCAAGCCGCCATGCTGTCCTGTTAGCTGTAAGGAGCTGCGGGCCCGCGACGGTGAAGCTCTCAGGTACGACGACAGATGGGGAGACCCAGCCGCCGCATGCCCGCGCGCAGGTCAGGTCCCTCCCCGAGCGGGACCGGTCCGGCGTGCGCACCCCTGAGTGCCCAGACCGAGGAGTTCCAGGCCATGTCGTCCCTCCGCCTCACCGCGCTCGACGCGCTCCACCGCGCCCTCGGCGCGACCATGACCGACTTCGCCGGCTGGGACATGCCGCTGCGTTACGGCAGCGAGCGCGAGGAGCACCTCGCCGTCCGCACCAAGGCCGGCCTCTTCGACCTCTCCCACATGGGCGAGATCACCGTCACCGGCCCGCAGGCCGGCGAGATGCTGGACCACGCGCTGGTCGGCTTCGTCTCCGCGCTGGGCGTGCTGCGCGCCCGCTACACCATGATCTGCGCCGAGGACGGCGGCATCCTGGACGACCTGATCGTCTACCGCCTGCGCGAGGACGCCTTCCTGGTCGTCGCCAACGCCTCCAACGCCCAGCTGGTGCTGGACGAGCTGATCGCCCGCGCCAAGGGCTTCGACGCCGTCGTCACCGACGACCGCGACACCTACGCGCTGATCGCCGTCCAGGGCCCGGAGTCCACCGGCATCCTGGCCGACACCACCGAGGCCGACCTGCCCGGCCTCAAGTACTACGCGATCCTCCCCGCCCAGGTGGCCGGCCGCGACGTGCTGCTCGCCCGCACCGGTTACACCGGCGAGGACGGCTTCGAGATCTTCTGCAACCCGGGCGACGCCGAGCACATCTGGCGGGCGCTGACCGAGGCCGGCGCCGAGCGCGGCCTCGTCCCCTGCGGGCTGTCCTGCCGCGACACGCTGCGCCTGGAGGCCGGCATGCCGCTGTACGGCCACGAGCTCTCCACCGAGCTGACCCCGTTCGACGCCGGCCTCGGCCGGGTGGTCCGCTTCGACAAGACCACCAACGAGGGCAAGTTCATCGGCCGCAAGGCGCTGGAGAAGGCCGCCGCCGAGGCCGAGGCCAACCCGCCGCGGGTGCTGGTCGGCCTGGTCTCCGAGGGCAAGCGCGTGCCGCGCGCCGAGTACTCCGTGGTCTCCGCGGACGGCGAGCCGATCGGCCGGATCACCTCGGGCGCCCCCTCCCCCACCCTCGGCAAGCCGATCGCCATCGCGTACGTGGACGCGGCGCACGCCGCCCCCGGCACCACCGTCGCCGTGGACGTCCGCGGCAAGCACGAGCCGGTCCAGGTCGTGGCGCTGCCGTTCTACAAGCGCGCCCGCTGACCCCTTCCCCCTTCCGAGGCACACCCGGCTCCCGGGGCGCTTCGTCGTACCCGCTTCCCATCCTGGAGAATGACGCCATGAGCAACCCCACGCACCTGCAGTACACCAAGGAGCACGAGTGGCTGACCGCCGCCGAGGACGGTGTCTCCACGGTCGGCATCACCAAGCACGCCGCCGACGCCCTCGGTGACATCGTCTACGTGCAGCTGCCCGAGGTCGGCGACACCGTGACCGCGGGTGAGACCTGTGGCGAGCTCGAGTCGACCAAGTCGGTCAGCGACCTGTACTCGCCGGTCACCGGTGAGGTCGTCGAGGTCAACGAGGCCGTCGCGGACGACAACAGCCTGGTCAACAGCGACCCGTTCGAGGCCGGCTGGCTGTTCAAGGTGCGCGTCGAGTCGACCGACGAGCTGCTGAGCGCCGCCGAGTACGACGCGCTCACCAACCCGTCGGCCTGAGCCACCCGTCGGGGCGGCCGCAGCGCGGCGGCCGCCCCGGCGCCGGGCCGACTGCCGCCGGCCGCCCCCGCACTCCCTCCTCCCGGGAAGACCACACCATGACGGTTCTCAACCAGTCCCTGCACGCTCTCGACCCGGAGATCGCCGCCGCGGTCGACGCCGAGCTGCACCGCCAGCAGACCACCCTGGAAATGATCGCCTCCGAGAACTTCGCCCCGGTGGCGGTCATGGAGGCCCAGGGTTCGGTGCTGACCAACAAGTACGCCGAGGGCTACCCCGGCCGCCGCTACTACGGCGGCTGCGAGCACGTCGACGTCGTCGAGCAGATCGCGATCGACCGGATCAAGGCCCTGTTCGGCGCCGAGCACGCCAACGTCCAGCCGCACTCCGGCGCGCAGGCCAACGCCGCCGCGATGTTCGCGCTGATCCAGCCGGGCGACACCATCCTGGGCCTGAGCCTGGCCCACGGCGGTCACCTGACCCACGGCATGAAGATCAACTTCTCCGGCAAGCTCTACAACGTGGCCGCGTACCACGTGGACGAGAAGACCGGCCAGGTCGACATGGCCGAGGTCGAGCGCCTCGCCAAGGAGCACCAGCCGAAGCTGATCATCGCCGGTTGGTCCGCCTACCCGCGCCAGCTGGACTTCGCCGAGTTCCGCCGGATCGCCGACGAGGTCGGTGCCCTGCTGATGGTCGACATGGCGCACTTCGCCGGTCTGGTCGCCGCGGGCCTGCACCCGAACCCGGTGCCGTTCGCGGACGTGGTCACCACCACCACCCACAAGACCCTGGGCGGCCCGCGCGGCGGCGTCATCCTCTCCAAGGCCGAGTGGGCCAAGAAGATCAACTCCGCGGTCTTCCCGGGCCAGCAGGGCGGTCCGCTGGAGCACGTGATCGCCGGCAAGGCGGTCGCCTTCAAGGTCGCCGCCTCGGAGGAGTTCAAGGAGCGCCAGCAGCGCACCCTCGACGGCGCCCGGATCCTCGCCGAGCGCCTGCTCCAGGCCGACGTGGCCGAGGCCGGTGCCTCCGTGCTGTCCGGCGGCACCGACGTCCACCTGGTCCTGGTCGACCTGCGCAACAGCCAGCTGGACGGCCAGCAGGCCGAGGACCGCCTGCACGAGGTCGGCATCACGGTCAACCGCAACGCCATCCCGAACGACCCGCGCCCGCCGATGGTCACCTCCGGCCTGCGGATCGGCACCCCGGCCCTGGCCACCCGCGGCTTCCAGGCCGAGGACTTCCGCGAGGTCGCCGACATCATCGCCGAGGCCCTGAAGCCGGCCTTCGACGAGACGACCGCCACCGCGCTGAAGGCCCGGGTCACCGCCCTGGCCGAGAAGTACCCGCTGTACCCGAACCTCTGATCGTTCGGCCTGGGTGACCGGCCTCACGCCGGTCGGCCACCTGCTGTTTCCGGGGCACCGCGCACACTGGAAAGTGCGCGCGGTGCCCCGTTCCGTGTACCGCCCCTGCTGTCCCACCAGCAGCCCTCCACGAGACCAGACAAGGACGTCCTCCGTGGCCATCAGCGTCTTCGACCTCTTCTCCATCGGCATCGGCCCGTCGAGCTCCCACACCGTCGGCCCGATGCGCGCCGCCCGGATGTTCGCCCGCCGCCTGAAGTCCGAGGGCCTGCTGACCGACGTGGCGAGCGTGCGCGCCGAGCTGTACGGCTCGCTGGGCGCCACCGGCCACGGCCACGGCACCCCGAAGGCCGTCCTGCTCGGCCTGGAGAACAACTCCCCGCGCACCGTCGACGTCGACCGGGCCGACCTGGACGTCGAGCGGATCACCGCCGAGAAGCGGATCAACCTGCTCGGCGTGCACGCCATCGACTTCGACCCCGACACCCAGCTGGTCCTGCACCGGCGCCGCTCGCTGCCCTACCACGCCAACGGCATGACCCTCTGGGCCTTCGCCGCCGACGGCTCGCCGCTGCTGGAGAAGACCTACTACTCGGTCGGCGGCGGTTTCGTGGTGGACGAGGACGCGATCGGCGCCGACCGGGTCAAGCCCGACGACACCGTGCTGAAGTACCCGTTCCGCACCGGCGAGGAGCTGCTCCGGCTCACCCGCGAGACCGGCCTGTCCATCTCCGGCCTGATGCTGGAGAACGAGAAGGCCTGGCGCACCGAGGAGGAGATCCGGGCCGGCCTGCTGGAGATATGGCGGGTCATGCAGGAGTGCGTCCGGGCCGGCATGTCCCGCGAGGGCATCCTCCCCGGCGGCCTCAAGGTCCGCCGCCGGGCCGCCGCGGCCGCCCGCGCCCTGCGCGCCGAGGGCATCGGCCCGGCCAACGCGATGGAGTGGGTCACCCTCTACGCGATGGCCGTCAACGAGGAGAACGCCTCCGGCCGCCGCGTCGTCACCGCCCCCACCAACGGCGCGGCCGGCATCATCCCGGCCGTCCTGCACTACTACCTGAACTTCATCCCCGGCGCCGACGAGGACGGCATCGTCCGCTTCCTGCTCGCGGCCGGCGCGATCGGCATGCTGTTCAAGGAGAACGCCTCCATCTCCGGCGCCGAGGTCGGCTGCCAGGGCGAGGTCGGCTCGGCCTGCTCGATGGCGGCCGGCGGCCTGGCCGAGGTGCTCGGCGGCACCCCCGAGCAGGTCGAGAACGCGGCCGAGATCGGCATCGAGCACAACCTCGGCCTCACCTGCGACCCGGTCGGCGGCCTGGTCCAGATCCCCTGCATCGAGCGCAACGGCATGGCGTCCGTGAAGGCCGTCACCGCCGCCCGGATGGCCCTGCGCGGCGACGGCCGGCACCACGTCTCCCTCGACAAGGCGATCAAGACCATGAAGGAGACCGGCGCGGACATGAAGATCAAGTACAAGGAGACCTCGCGCGGCGGCCTCGCCGTCAACGTCATCGAGTGCTGACCGGCTCCACCGCCGCGTGAGCCCCCGGACGACCGCCCTGCCGGCGGCGTCCGGGGGCTCACGCGTTCCCGGGACCCGGGCGCTCCCGTGCGCTCAGGCGTTCCGCTTCGCCGACTCGTTCTCCTGGGCCAGCCTGCGCAGCGACAGCAGGACCGGCTCCATCATCACGGTCAGGACGAGGGCGCGCTCGGCCTGTTCGAGCGGGTCCACGGTGCCGGCGATCCGGTCGAGGTCGACCTCGGCGATGCGCCCGGCCAGTTCGGCGTACCGGAGCAGGGACTCCCGGTCGACCGGCTCGCCGAGCGAGCGCAGGCTCTCCAGGGTCTCCCCCAGCACCCCGCGGGCCGGGGCGTGCTCGGACACCTCCCAGCCCAGCTCCGCGATCAGCGCGTCCACCTCGGCCGCGCCGGGCCCGGGGGCCGGCTCCGCGGCCTCGTCGACCGGCCGCGCCCCCATGACCAGGCCGAGCACCTGGTGCCGCTCGGCCCGGTGCGCCGCGACCGCCCCCAGCACCGCCTTGGTCTCGCTCACGCTGAGCCCCCGGACCCCGATCAGCGCCCGGACCAGCCGGAGCCGGCGCAGATGGGTCTCGTCGTACTCGGCCTGGGTCGCGGTGACGGAGCGGCCCGGCGGCAGCAGCCCCTCCCGCAGGTAGTACTTGATCGTCGCGATCGGGACCTCGCTGCGGCGGCTCAACTCGGAGATGCGCACGGCACCCTGCCTCCCTCTAGCCATTGGATACCGCCACTGTCTAACATAGATAGTGCCACTACCCAACAAGGAAGGCGCGCATCAGCCATGCCCACGCTCCCCTGGATCACCCCGAACCCGGCCACCCCCGGCACCGGCGCCGTCGTCATGGCCTCCCGCTTCGAGGTCCGCTCGCTCCGCGACGTCCCGCGCTTCTTCCTGAAGTCGCTCGCGGTCTGGCGCCAACTGCGCACGGCCCCCGGCGCCCTCGGCGCCTCCCTGGTCGCCCAGCCCCTGAAGCGGACGTTCTACACCCTCTCCGCCTGGGAGAGCCGCGACGCCCTCAACGCCTTCGCCGGCAGCGAGCCCCACCGCTCGGCGATGACCGGCCTGCGCTCCACCATGAAGGACGCCACCTTCACCTTCTGGGACACCCCGGTCGAGCGGCTCCCCATCGCCTGGCCCGACGCCCACGAACGCCTCGCCGAGCAGCGCGGCCGCGAAGCGGCGGCCTGACCCGGGAAAGTGGGACGGGCGAGCTCGGCGGCTTTGCATCGATCATGAATAATCTCAGGTCCGGGCGTTAACCTATGCAAATTCCAAAGGTGAAGCAGGTGACAAACCTTGTAATCAAAGATTCCCGGTTTGCCCACATGCTGAGATTCGTGCGATAGTCGAGGCAGCCCAACGGCGGGCGGGAACGACTCCGCCGCGGGCGCGCGGACTACGGCTGGCCCGACCTGGCACGGCCGTCGCCCATCGCTCGGCACGCACCCCCTTGGCCGGCGCGATGACTTGCAGGGGCCCCCAGCTGCCGGACCACGGCACACTCGGGGGCCCCGCGTGTTTTCCGGGCCGGAGGGAGGGCCCGACGATCAGGACCGGCTCGGATCCGGCTCGGACCCGGCCCGGGACCGGCGATCAGGCCCGGCTCAGTGCTGCCGCTCGCGGATCTTCAGTTCGAACCACACGCCCTTGCCGCGCGGCAGCAGGTCCGCGCCCCAGCGGTCGGCGAGGTCGTCGACGATCTTCAGGCCGCGCCCGCGCTCGGTGGGCGGCAGCGGGTCGGCCAGGATCAGACAGGGCAGCGCCCGCGAGGAGTCCCGCACCTCGACCCGCAGCCAGCCGGGCTTGCGCGACACCTGGAGGCCGATGGTCCGCCCGGCCGCGTGCCGCACGGCGTTGGCGACCAGCTCGGCGGTGAGTAACTCGCCGACCTCCAGCTGCTGGTGCAGGTCCCAGGACTCGAGGACCGAGAGCACCAGTCGGCGGGCCACCGGACCGGACTCCGGCCGGGAGGGCAACCGCACCTCGCCCGGCTCCGACTCGTCGCACAGCCTGCCGAAGTACATCCGCTCCAGCTCCTCCGAGCTGAGCCGCTCCAGGGCCGCGAGCGCGTCTTGGAAGCACATCCACGACGCGTCAGCGACCAGGCTGGACCCAGGAAGTGATGACTGATCTATTTCGCCCCAACCCGCCATGCGAACCATCATTGCGGAACGCAAGCAGCCGCGTACGGACAATGAGCAAACGATCACCACGCTCCGGGCATATGCCGCGTGCAACCCGGGCCGGGGTTCCGTCAAGCCCGGGTTGCCGCGAACGGGCTCCTACCAGGCACTCCAGGCCAGGTTCCAGCCGCTGAGGCCGTTGTCCGGCTCCACCTGGCCGCGCGAGGAATTCTTCACGGTCACGATGTCGCCGATCAGCGAGTCGTCGTAGAACTTGCCCGCCGACGTGCCGGAGCCGCCGCCCTTGACGTCCTTCAGGCCGACGCAGCCGTGGCTGACGTTGTCCTCGCCGAAGGCGTTGCTCCAGTAGTTTCCGTGCACGTACGTCCCGGACGTGGTCAGCCGCATCGAGTGCGGCACCATCAGGTCGTACGGCGCGCCGGTCATCCCGGGCATGCTGCTGGACTGCATCCGCACCGTGCCCTCCTTGGACATCACGACCATCGTGCCGTTCCAGGTCGGGTGCTCCGGCGAACCGGAGGTGATGTCGATGACCGAGGACTGGCCGTCGCGGATCACCGTCATCCGGTGGGTCTTGGCGTCAACCTCCGAGACCTGCGATCGCCCGATCGTGAAGGGCTCGTCCCGGTCCACCCCGCCGTAGACGCCGGGGGCGATCTCCACGCTCTTCAGCCGGTAGTGCACGGTCACCTTGGTGCCGGGCTTCCAGTACGCCTCCGGGCGGAAGTCCAGCCGGCGGTCGCCGAACCAGTGGCCCTTCACCACGGTCCCGTTGTCGGTCTCGATGCTGATGCCCTTGGCGACGGCGTCCTTGTTCTTGACGTCCTTGTCGAAGTCCACCGAGACGATCATGCCGACGCCGTAGGTCGCGTTGTCCTCGACGTTGTCGCTCGCCTTCGCCTCGCGCTCCGGCGTCAGCGTGGTGAAGCTGCTGTCCGCGGTGGCGACCACGCCGTTGGCGTCCGCCGCCATCGCGCTCACCTGGTAGGCGGTGCCGACCGCCAGGCCGGCGGACGGGGTCCAGCTGCTGCCGTCGGCGGCGATGGTGCCGGCCACCTCCTTGCCGGTCTTGTCGCTCACCTTGACCGTGGTGAGCTTGCCCCCCGCCACCGAGACCTTCAGCGCGCCGTTCGGCGCCACGTCCACCGCGCCGCTCTTCGGCTGGATGTCCACCACCGCGGCGGAGGTCTTCGGCGTCGCCGTCGAAGCCGGTGCGGACGCCGCCCCGGACGCGGACGCCGACGCGGTCGACGCGGCCCCCGCGGCCGCGCCGCCCCCCAGGTCGGCCTTGGCCGCGCTCCCGCTGCCGCCGCCGCTGCACGCACTGGTCAGCACCAGCGCACCGCCGAGAAAGCCGGCGGCCATGATCTTGCGTATCGACCTCACGTCGACTCCCTCCCTCGATCCCGCCCGGTGCTCCCGGCGGGGTCCGACAGATACACGCCGCAGCCAACGGAAAGGTTGCGCCATTCGAGGGGCAATTACCCCATGAACGACGACCGGCCCGACCCCAACGAGTGAGGATCGGGCCGGTCGTTACCGAACCGGGACTAGCGGGGCCACCACGGGGGTAGACCCGATCGGTTGGACGGCCGCCAACCGGCCTGCCGGGCGGCCTACCAGTTGGCCCAGGCGATGTTCCAGCCGCTCAGCCCGTTGTCGGGCGCGACCGTCTTCTCCTTGGTGTTCACGATCTTGACGACGTCGCCGATCATCGAGTCGTTGAAGAACTTGCCCGCCACCGAGGTGTCGCTGCCGCCCTTCTCGTCGGCCATCGAGACGCAGCCGTGGCTCGCGTTGGTCTTGCCGAAGGGGTTGGCCCAGTAGTTTCCGTGCACGAAGGTGCCGGAGGTGGTCAGCCGCATCGCGTGCGGAACGTCCTGGATGTCGTACTCGCCGCCGAG
Source organism: Kitasatospora sp. NPDC127111 (assembly GCF_042677465.1). Classification (NCBI taxonomy): domain Bacteria; kingdom Bacillati; phylum Actinomycetota; class Actinomycetes; order Kitasatosporales; family Streptomycetaceae; genus Kitasatospora; species Kitasatospora sp. NPDC127111. The sequence goes on along the minus strand of NZ_JBHXTG010000005.1, from coordinate 125,073 downwards.
ACCGACGGTCTGCGAGTTCATCCGGGTGACCTTCTCCTTGGACATGATCACCATGGTGCCGCCCCAGGACGGGGTCGCGTCCGCGCCGAGCGTGACCGGCACGGTGTGGCTCTGGCCGTCCCGGACCACCGTCATCTGGTGCGACGCGGCGTCGGCCGTGGAGACCTGCGAACGGCCGATGGTGAACGGCTCGTCCTTGTCCACGTCGCCGTAGATGCCGGGCGCGACCTCGACGTTCTTCAGCCGGTACTTGATGGTGACCTTGGTGCCCGGCTTCCAGTACTCGGCCGGACGGAAGTCCAGCCGGCGGGTGCCGAACCAGTGGCCCTTGACCTCGGTGGAGCCGTCGCTGGTCTCGAAGGTGATGCCCTTGACGACCGCTTCCTTGTTCTTGACGTCCTTGTTGAAGACGACCGAGACGATCATGCCGACGCCGTAGGTGGCGTTGTCGGCGATGTTGTCGTTGGTGGAGACCGTCTTCGCCGGGGTCAGCGTGGTGAAGGAGGTGGTCGAGGCGGCCACCAGTCCCTCCGCGTCCTTGGCCTGCGCGTTCACCTTGTAGGCCATGCCGACGGCCAGCGCGCCGCTGGGCTTCCAGGCGGTGCCGTCCGGGGTGATCGCCCCGGCGACCGGCTTGCCGTCCTTGTCGGTCACCTCGACCGTGGCGAGCTTGCCGTTGGCCACCGACACGTTCAGCCCGTTGGTGGGCGGCACGTCCTGGGCGCCGTCCTTCGGCTCGACGGTCAGCACGGCGGCCGAGGTCTTCGGCGCCGCCGAGGTCTGGCCGGGCGCCGGGGTGCCGCTGGCACCCGCCGTCGCGGCCGCGTCACCGCCACCGCTCCCGTTGTCGCCGCCCTTGTCGTCTCCGCAGGCCGCGGTGAACAGCAGCACCCCGCCCATGGCCAGCGCCACCGCACTACGGCGTACGGCGCGGCCGCGGCGGTTGGTGGTGGTGGTGCGTATCGCGGCGTCGGCCGCCCTTACCGGCTTCACGGTCTCTCCCCTCCCGGTGTCCACCCTGGTGGACGCGTTGACTGCCGGGACAGGTTGCACCGGACCGGCGATCTTCCACGCCGAGCGTCGGCGCGCAAGCAGGATAGCTAAGCCGAATGAGTGAACCCCGGGGGGAGGGTGGTGAACCCGGGGTGGCGCCGGTGTGAAGGGTGGGACGCCTGTGGCCCGTGGCGGGCCGGTGCGCGGGCCCGTGCGTGGGTCAGTGCGTGGGTCAGTGCGTGGGTCAGTGCGCGACCGCGCTGCCGGCCCGCCACCGGTCCCAGGGCAGGTTCCAGCCGTTCAGCCCGTTGTTCGGCGGGACGAAGTCCCCCGTGGCGGCCTTCACCTCCAGCACGTCCCCCGGGATGGTGTGCTCGAACAGCCAGCCCGCCGGGGAGTCCTTGCTCGCCCCGCCCTTGACGTCGGCCAGGCCGATGCAGCCGTGACTGGTGTTGGCGGTGCCGAACACCTCCGGGTCGGCCCAGTAGTTGCCGTGGATGAAGGTGCCCGAGCTGGTCAGCCGCATCGCGTGCGGGACGTCCTTGATGTCGTACTCGTCACCCATCCCGACGGTCTGCGAGTTCATCCGGGTCACCTTGTACTTCTCCGACACCACCAGCACGCCGCGGTACGTCGCGTGCTTGGGATCGCCGCCGGAGACCTTGAGCTCCTTCAGCACCGTGCCGCCCCGGCCGGCCCGGACGGTCAGCGTGTGGGCGTCCAGGTCCACCGTGGACACCTGCGCCCGACCCACGGTGAACCGGACCTCCCTCACCTGGGTGCCGAACTCGCCCGGCGCGCCCTGCACGCCCTTCAGCCGCAGCGCCACCGTCACCTTGGTGCCCGCCTGCCAGAACTTCTGCGGACGGAAGTCCAGCCGCTGGTCGCCGAACCAGTGCGCGGCCACCTCGACGGGCGGGTCGGCGGTCACCTCGACCGCCTTCTCGACGGCCCCGCGGTCGGCGATCGGGCGGCTGAAGCGCAGCGAGACCGGCATGCCGACCCCGACCGTGGAGCCGTCCTCCGGGGTGAAGAAGGCGACGAAGGTGTGCGCGCGGGCCGCCGTCGAGAAGGCCGTGTGCCGGGCCGCCTTCCGGCCCTGCCCGTCCTCGGCCACCGCGTCCAGGGTGTAGGCGGTGCCCAGCGGGAGCAGGCCGTCCGGCGTCCAGGTCGAGCCGTCCTCGGAGATGGTGCCGGCCACCTCGGTGCCCCTGCGGTCCGCCAGCCGGACCGAGACCAGCCTGCCCTCGGCCACCGTCACCCGGACCGGGCCCTCCGGCGGCACGTCGCGGGCGTCGTCGGCGGGCAGCGCGGTGATCGACGCCCCGGAGGCGGGCGGCGGCGCGTGGCTCGGGCCCGGGGAGGCCGCGCCGGTGTGCGGCGGCGTGCCGCCCCCGCCGGCGCAACCGGTGAGCACCGCCAGGCACCAGGCCAACGCCCCCGCGCGCCGTGCCCAAACCCGTCCTCCGGGCCGCATTCCGGGGCCTCCCCACCGTTCCGTCCGATATCCGGCACAACGAGATCGGGACGGGCAGGACACGCGGAAGGACACCCGGAGGGCCCGGTAGCCGCACCCGGCGGGAGCAGCCCGCGGGACGGTGAGGGCGAGGAGCCGGGGCGGGGCGAGGAGCCGGGGCGGGGCGAGGAGCCGGGGCGGTCGGGCCCCCCGCCCTGGGCCCCCGCCCCCGCCCCCGCTCACGCGCCGCGGGCACCCCCTCGCCGTCAATCCCCCCGCAAGCCTCCGTTCAGCGGGCTTCCCGTCAGTGGGATCAGGGAAAGAGAAGGTGAACGGGGTCCGGGACACCCCGGTTCAGGGAGGGTACGGCCATGGCGTCAGGGCAGGAGCTGGAAGCCGGAGTGCGGCCGCACGGCGGGCCGACCGCCGAGCCGCCGTGGCCCGGCAGCTGGCAGCCGCTCGGCGCCCGCTTCCGGACCGACCCGCAGGGCCGCCAGGGCACCAACTTCGCGCTCTGGGCGGCCGGCGCCGAAGCCGTCGACCTCTGCCTCTTCGACGACGACGGCCGGGAGAGCAGACACCGCCTCACCGAGCAGAACTTCCAGATCTGGCACGGCTTCCTCCCCGGCGTCCGCCCCGGCACCCGGTACGGCTTCCGCGTGCACGGCCGCTGGGACCCGTGGACCGGCGCCCGCTGGAACCCCGCCAAGCTGCTGCTCGACCCGTACGCCCGGGCCATCGACGGCTGTTACACCTCCCACGACGCGGTCTGCGCCGCCGTCCGCAACTGGCCCGAGGCCGACGTCGCCGACACCGTCCGGGACAACCGCGACTCGGCGCCGTACGTGCCCAGGTCCGTGGTCGTCCACGACGACGACGACTGGTACGACGACCACCGCCCCAAGACCCCGTGGGCCGAGACCGTCCTGTACGAGATGCACGTGCGCGGCTTCACCATGCGCCACCCCGACATCCCGCCGCGGCTGCGCGGCACCTACGCCGGCCTGGCCCACCCCGCCGCGATCGGCCACCTCACCACGCTCGGCGTGACCGCCGTCGAGCTGCTGCCGGTCCACCAGTACGCCGACGAGGACCACCTGCAGGCCCGCGGGCTGGTCAACTACTGGGGCTACAACACGATCGGCTACTTCGCCCCGCACGCCGGGTACTCCGCCTCCGGCGGCCGCGGCGGCCAGGTCGGCGAGTTCAAGCGGATGGTGCGCGCGCTGCACGCCGCCGGGATCGAGGTGATCCTCGACGTGGTCTACAACCACACCGCCGAGGCCGCCGAGCTCGGGCCGAGCCTGTCCCTGCGCGGCATCGACAACGCCGGCTACTACCGCCTCCCGCCGAACCGCCCGCGCGGCTACGCCGACTACACCGGTTGCGGCAACACCCTGGACACCCGCCGCCCGCAGGTCGTCCGGCTGGTCACCGACTCGCTGCGGTACTGGGTGACCGAGATGGGCGTGGACGGCTTCCGCTTCGACCTCGCGGCCGCGCTCGCCCGGGGCGGCGACGGCGTCGACATGGACCACCCCTTCCTCGCCGCCGTCTCGCAGGACCCGGTGCTCAGCCGGGTGAAGCTGATCGCCGAGCCGTGGGACGTCGGCGCGGGCGGCTACCAGGTGGGCGGTTTCCCGCCGCTGTGGGCCGAGTGGAACGACAAGTACCGCGACACCGTGCGGGACTTCTGGCGCGGCGCCCGCCCGGACGTCCGCGAGCTGGGCTACCGGCTCTCCGGCTCCTCCGACCTCTACCAGCGCGGCGGGCGGCGCCCGTACGCCTCGGTCAACTTCGTCACCGCGCACGACGGCTTCACCCTGCGCGACCTGGTCTCCTACAACCGCAAGCACAACGAGGCCAACGGCGAGGCCAACCGGGACGGCACCGACGACAACCGGTCCTGGAACCACGGCGCCGAGGGCGAGACCCCGGACCCGGCGGTGAACGCCCTGCGGCTGCGTCAGCTGCGCAACCTGATGGCCACCCTGCTGCTCTCCACCGGCGTCCCGATGATCACCGCGGGGGACGAGTTCGGCCGCACCCAGGGCGGCAACAACAACGCGTACTGCCAGGACAACGAGATCGGCTGGGTGGACTGGTCGCTGCTGGACGACCCGCGCTGGGCCGGGCTGTCCGCCCTCACCGCCCGCCTCGTCCGGCTCCGCCGCGCCCACCCGGTGCTGCGGCAGCGGGCGTTCTTCTCCGGCCGGGCCGCGGTGCCCGGCGGCCAGCCCGACCTGGCCTGGTTCACCCCGCGCGGCAAGGAGATGACCGAGGCCGACTGGTTCGGCCCGACGGCCTGCCTCGGCATGCTGCTCTCCGGCGCCGCGATGTCCGAACGCGACCAGTACGGGCGCCCGCTGCGCGACGACAGCTTCCTGCTGCTGCTCAACGCCGGACCCGACCCGGTCCCCTTCACCCTCCCGGGCGAACCCTGGGCCGCGCCCGGCGCGCGGTACCGCACGGTGCTGGACACCGCCGCCGACGAGACCGGCAACGGCACCCACCGCCACCGCCCGCAGGACGCCGTCACGCTGGCCGGGCGCTCGCTGCAACTGCTGCGCACGCCCGCGCCCGGCGTCTGAACCGGGGTTGGCCGGTTCTCGCCGGTCCGCCCGGTAAGGGCCGAAAAACCTGGTGAGAAATGACAGGTCCCCGACCTACTCTCGGCCCCGATGGCCGAGAAACAGCTCCCCCACCCCGAAGCCCACCCCGAGCCGCGATCCGAGCCCCCGTCCGAGGCCCACCCCGAGCCCCGGTCCGGCCCCCGGACCGACGCCCCCCGCCGCTCGACGGTCCGCTCGCTGCTGCGCCTGTGGCCGTACGCGCGCGCGATCCGCTGGCGGCTGGCCACCTCGGTGACCGCCGCCGTCGTCGCCATGCTCAGCGTGCTGGGCGTCCCGATGGTGCTCCAGCGGATCGTCGACGGCCCGCTCGCCGACCACGACCTCGCCGCTCTCCGGCCGCTGATCGGCCTGCTGGTCGTCCTCGGCCTGGTCGAGGCCGCCCTGTTCTACACCCGCCGGGTCGTGCTGGCCCGACCGCTGGCCGGGGTGGAGACCGCGATGCGCGGGGACCTCTTCGCCAAGCTCCAGCGCCTGCCGGTCTCCTTCCACGACCGCTGGGGATCCGGCCAACTGCTCTCCCGGGCCACCGCCGACATGTACACCATGCGGCTGTTCCTCGCCTTCCCGCTGGTCTTCCTGATCGTCAACACCGTGATGTTCCTGGCCGGAACGGCGGTGATGTTCACCCAGGACTGGCGGCTGGCCCTGATCGTGCTGCTGCCCGCCGTGCCGCTGCTGGTGCTCACCCGGCGGTTCGAGGCCGGCTACTCGGGCGCCGCCCGCCTCGCCCAGGACCAGAACGGCGACCTCGCCACCGTGATCGAGGAGTCCGTCCTCGGCATCCGCATCCTCAAGGCCTTCGGCCGCCACCGTTCCATGGCGGAGCGCTTCCGCGAGCAGGCGCGCCTGCTGCGCCGCACCGAGCTGCGCAAGGCCGGCCTGCTGGCCAACCTCTGGTCGGTGATCGTCGGCCTGCCCGAGCTGGCGCTCGGCTGCGCGCTCGCGGTCGGCTGCTACCTGGTCGCCCACGACGAGCTGAGCACCGGCACCCTGGTCGCGTTCCTCTCCACCGCGCTCGCCCTGCGCTGGCCGGTGGAGTCGCTGGGCTGGCTGCTCGCCTACGCCAACGAGGCCGCCACCGCGGCCGACCGCTTCTTCGAAGTGCTGGACGAGCCCCTGCCGGACGACCCCCCGGCCGACGCACCGCCGTCCGACGAGTCGGCGCGGCCCGCGGGCGCCCCCGCGGCGGCCGGGGCGGCGCGCGACGGCATCCGGCTCACCGGCGTCCGCTTCCGCTACCCGGACGCCCCGCCCGACACCCCCGACCTGCTGAGCGGCGTCGACCTGCACGTCCGCAGCGGCGAGACGATGGCCCTGGTCGGCGCCACCGGCAGCGGCAAGACCACGCTCACCGCCCTCCTCCCCCGGCTGTACGACGCCACCGGCGGCACCATCACCCTGGACGGCCGGGACATCCGCGAGCTGTCCCGGGAGCGGCTGCGCGAGCTGGTCGCGGTCGCCTTCGAGGAGCCCACCCTGTTCTCGGCCACCGTCCGGGAGAACGTGCTGATGGGCGCTCCCGGTGCCGGCCCCGACCGGCTGGCCGCCGCGCTCGCCACCGCCCAGGCCGGCTTCGTCGAGAAGCTGCCGGACGGCGTGGAGACGGAGGTCGGCGAGCAGGGCCTGAGCCTCTCCGGCGGCCAGCGCCAGCGGCTCGCGCTGGCCCGCGCGGTGGTCGGCGACCCGGCCTTCCTGGTGCTGGACGACCCGCTCTCCGCGCTGGACGTGCACACCGAGGCGCTGGTCGAACGGGCGCTGCGGCAGGTGCTCGGCTCGACCACCGCGCTGGTGGTCGCCCACCGGCCGAGCACCGTGCTGCTCGCCGACCGGGTCGCGGTGCTGGCGGACGGCCGGATCGAGGCCGTCGGCACCCACCAGGAACTGCTGCGCGCTTCGGCGCGCTACCGCGAACTGATGTCGGGCGAGGCCGCCCTCGTACCGGAGGGGAGCCCCGCCCGATGACCACCACGATCGAACCCGCCGAGCAGGCCGCGGCCGAGGGACCGCGGGACGACCTGCCGCCCCCGCCGGCCGACGAGGAGGACATCCCCGTCCCGCCGGGCGCGCCCCGCGCGCTGCTGCGCTCGCTGCTCGGCCCGCACCGGGCCCGGATCACCGTGGCGATGGTGGTGATCCTGCTCCAGCAGGCGGCGCTGCAGTCGGGCCCGCTGCTGGTGGCGGTCGCGATGGACCGGGGCATCCCCGCGCTGCGCGAGCACGACGCCGGCCCGCTGATCGCGGTGATCTCCGCCTACCTCGGCTTCGCGCTGCTCAGCACCCTGCTGCAGTGGTCGTTCATCAGGATCAGCGCCCGCATCAACCAGGACATCCTGCTGGAGCTGCGCGGCCGGATCTTCCGGCACGCCCAGCGGCTCAGCCTGGACTTCCACGAGCGCTACACCTCGGGCCGGATCATCTCGCGCGCCACCAGCGACGTGGACGCGTTGCGCGAGCTGCTCTCCGAGGGCCTCCAGGAGCTGCTGAGCGTCTTCCTCTCGGTCTGCTACATCTCGGTGCTGCTGCTGGTGCTGGACTGGCGGCTCGGCCTGGCGTCGCTGGCCTCCTTCGTGCCGCTGTTCCTGATCGCCCGGTCCTTCCGGCGCCGCTCGCGCCGGGTCTACCGCCGCTCCCGCACCTCGGCCGCCTCGCTGATCGTCCGCTTCACCGAGACGATGAACGGCATCCGCCCGGTGCAGGCGTTCCGCCGCGAGCGGACCAACGACGCCGCGTTCGGCGTGGTCAACCGGCAGTCGGCCGCCGCCACCGCGGACGGCCTGCTGGAGATCGCCCGGTACGTCGGCCTCTCCCGTGCCACCGCCAACCTCTGGACGGCCGGCGTGGTGCTGCTCGGCGCCTTCCTGGTCACCGACGACGTGGTGGAGCTGGGCGTGCTGACCGCCTTCGTGCTCTACCTGCGCCGGCTGTTCGACCCGATCGACCAGCTGGCGATGTTCCTGAACAGCTACCAGTCCGCGGCCGCCGCCCTGGAGAAGATCGCCGGCCTGCTCGCCCACGAGCCGACCGTCACCGAACCGGCCGAGCCCGTCCGGCTGCCGGAGTCCCGGACGAAGGGGCGGGAGGTGCGCTTCGAGAAGACGCGGTTCGGCTACCGCACCGGCAAGGAGGTGCTGCCCGCCTTCGACCTGGTGCTGCCGGCCGGTCGGACCGTGGCGGTGGTCGGGGCGACCGGCGCGGGCAAGTCGACCGTCGCCAAGCTGCTGGCCCGCTTCTACGACCCGACCGGCGGCCGGATCACCCTGGACGGCGTGGACCTGCGCGACCTCGCCACGCCCGAACTGCGCCGCGGGGTGGTGATGGTGACCCAGGAGTCCTTCCTGTTCTCCGGCACCGTCGCCGAGAACATCGCGATCGGCCGGCCCGGCGCCACCCGCGAGGAGGTCGAGCAGGCCGCCCGGGACATCGGCGCGTACGAGTTCATCGCCGCGCTGCCGGACGGCTTCGACACCGACGTGCGCAAGCGCGGCGGCCGGATCTCGGCCGGCCAGCGCCAGCTGGTGGCGTTCGCCCGGGCCCTGCTGGCCGACCCGGCGGTGCTGATCCTCGACGAGGCGACCAGCTCGCTCGACGTGCCGGGCGAGCAGGCCGTCCAGCGGGCGATGCGCACGGTGCTGGCCGGGCGGACGGCGGTGATCATCGCGCACCGGCTCTCCACCGTCGAGATCGCCGACCGGGTGCTGGTGATGGACCAGGGCCGGATCGTCGAGGACGGCACCCCGCAGGAGCTGATCGACGGCTCCGGCCGGTTCGCCGAGCTGCACCGGGCCTGGCGGGACAGCCTCGTGTGAGACCGGGGACCGCCGGGGTGGGGCCAAGGCCTCCCCCGGCGGTCCCCCGGTTCAGCGCAGCAGGCCCGCGTCCATCCCGGCCGACTCGGCGGGCAGCGCGACCAGGCCGAGCTCGGCCGGCGAGGCCAGCCGCGGATGGGCCGGCAGCACCCGGACGGTGTAGCCGAACGGACCGGTCCGGCAGAGCTCCAGCGAGCCCTCGTACCGGGTGCGCCCGTCGAGGTCCGGCCCGCCGACCGGCTTCAGCGCGAGCAGGCAGACGTCCGAGATGCCGTCCGACTCGTCCACCCGCCCGGAGACGGCCTGCACCTCGACGTCGCCCGGCTCCAGCGTGCCGAGCGTGACCTGCACCCGCAGCGCCAGCGAGCTGCCCAGCTCCTGCGCCTCGTCCGGGCAGTCCGCCTCCACGTGCTCGACCCGGACGGCCGGCCAGGCCTCCCGCACCCGCGCCTTCCAGGCGGCCAGCTCGCGCGCCCCGGTGTACCGGGCGGCCGCCAGCTCGCGCTGGGCCAGTGCGGCCGGCGTGTACAGCCGGTCGACGTACTCGCGGACCATCCGCCCGGCCAGCACCTTGGGCCCGAGGGTGACCAGGGTGTGCCGGACCATGGCGATCCAGCGGTGCGGCAGCCCGTCCTCGCCCCGGTCGTAGAACCGGGCGGCCACCTGGTGCTCGATCAGGTCGTACAGCGCGGCGGACTCCAGGTCGTCCCGCCGCTCGGCCTCGCTGCTCTCCGGGTCGAGGACCCCGCCGGTCTCGTCGGCGGTCGGGATCGCCCAGCCGTTCTGGCCGTCGTACCACTCGTCCCACCAGCCGTCCAGGACGGACAGGTTGAGGCAGCCGTTGAGCGCGGCCTTCATCCCCGAGGTGCCGCAGGCCTCCAGCGGGCGGAGCGGGTTGTTCAGCCAGACGTCGCAGCCCGGGTAGAGGTGCCGGGCCATCGCCATGTCGTAGTCCGGCAGGAAGACGATCCGGTGCCGGACGGCCGGGTCGTCGGCGAAGGCGACCAGCTGCTGGATCAGCCGCTTGCCGCCGTCGTCGGCCGGGTGGGCCTTGCCGGCGACCACGATCTGCACCGGGCGGGTCGGGTGCAGCAGCAGCGAGCGCAGCCGCTCCTGGTCGCGCAGCATCAGGGTGAGCCGCTTGTAGGAGGGCACCCGGCGGGCGAAGCCGATGGTCAGCACGTCCGGGTCGAGCACCGTGGAGACCCAGCCCAGCTCGGCCTCGCCGGCGCCGCGCTGGTGCCAGGAGGCGCGCAGCCGGCGGCGGGCCTCGTCCACCAGCTGGGCGCGCAGGGCGCGGCGCAGCTCCCAGATGTCGGTGTTGCCGATCCTCTCCAGGCCCGTCCAGCGCTTGGCGTCGCCGGTGGTCATGGCGTCCTCGGCGCGGTCGGCGCCGATCTCCGCGGCGCCGAGCCGGACCACCGCCGGGTCGATCCAGGTGGCGGCGTGCACGCCGTTGGTGACGGAGGTGATCGGTACCTCGGCGGCGTCGAAGCCGGGCCAGAGGCCGTTGAACATCGACCGGCTGACCTCGCCGTGCAGGGTGGAGACGCCGTTGGCCCGCTGGGCGAGCCGCAGGCCCATGGCGGCCATGTTGAACAGCTTCGGGTCCCCGCCGCGCCAGGTCTCGGCGCCGAGCGCGAGCACCTGCTCGACCGGGACGCCGGGCAGCGCGGCGTCGCCGCCGAAGTGACGGGCGACCAGGTCGCGGTCGAAGCGGTCGATGCCGGCCGGGACGGGGGTGTGGGTGGTGAACAGGGTGCCGGCCCGGACGGCCTCCAGGGCGGCGGCGAAGTCCAGCCCGGCGTCCGCGATCAGCTCGCGGATCCGCTCGACGCCGAGGAAGCCGGCGTGGCCCTCGTTGGTGTGGAAGACCTCGGGGGCGGGGTGGCCGGTGAGCCGGCCGTAGGCGCGGACCGCGCGGACGCCGCCGATGCCCAGGAGCATCTCCTGGAGCAGCCGGTGCTCGCTGCCGCCGCCGTAGAGGCGGTCCGTGACGTCGCGTTCGGCGGGCGAGTTGGCCTCGATGTCGGAGTCGAGCAGCAGCAGCGGGACGCGCCCGACCTGGGCCTTCCAGACGTGGGCGGCGAGGGTGCGGCCGCCGGGCAGCGGGAGGTCGACCCGGCAGGGGGTGCCGTCGCCCTCCCGGAGCAGGGTGACGGCGAGTTCGTCCGGGTCGAGGAGCGGGTAGCGCTCCTGCTGCCAGCCGTCCCGGTTGAGGGACTGCCGGAAGTAGCCGTGCCGGTAGAACAGCCCCACGCCGATGACCGGGACGCCGAGGTCGCTGGCGGCCTTGAGGTGGTCGCCGGCCAGGATGCCGAGTCCGCCGGAGTACTGGGGCAGTGCCGCGGCGATGCCGTACTCGGGGGAGAAGTAGGCGATGGCGGCGGGCTGGGCGGCGCCGGCGGCCTCCTGATCGGGGCTCTGCCGGTCGGCCTGGTACCAGCGCGGGCCGGACAGGTACTCGCGCAGGTCGTCGGCGAGGTCGCCGAGCCTGCGCAGGAAGCGCCGGTCGGTGGCGAGCGCGGCGAGCCGGGCGGCCGGGACCTCCCCGAGCAGGCGCACCGGGTCCTCGCCGGTCGCGGCCCAGACCTCCGGGTCCACGGACCGGAAGAGGTCCCTGGTCTCGGGGTGCCAGGACCAGCGCAGGTTGAGGGCCAGCTCGTGCAACGGCTGGAGTTGTTCGGGCAGGACGGTGCGGACGGTGAATCTGCGGATTGCCTTCACGGCGTGAAGCGTAGCCCCGGCCGCTGTCACGATGGTGCGTCAAGTGGGCTATTGGGCCTCCGTTCGGCCTATTGGTGAGATCGCATTCGGCGCATTGGACTGCACGGGGGGCGCGCGAGGCGCACTTTCCGGCGCGCCGCGCTACCAATACGTGAACATCGCGGAACAGCTCCATTTCCGGCCGCGGATCCTCCCCTTCCGCGCGCCGAAACTACTGTCGTACCGCTGCGAAAGTCTTGTCCCCGGTGCGACTATGAACCAAGGTCGTTGATGCTGTGGGGAGTGCGGCGACGGGTGGCGCCCTCCTCGAAGCAGCACGTCCGAATCCTTTTCGCGTTGATCGTTTCCCGACCTCCTTAGCCCATTCGGCGCTCACCGCACCCCGATGCGTGTCCTCGAACTCGGCCTGCTCGTTCACGGGTGGGTTGGGTCACCCAGGGGCGTGCCCCGGGAGGCGTGCGCCGGGACGCGCGCGGGCTCCCGGGCTGCCCGTCACGGGCTCGGCGGGAGCGGGGCAGGTTGCCGGGGACGGCGGCGCGGGCAGGCTTCCGGTCGCACGGCCTCCCCACCCAGCAGTCCCCCCGGTACTCCCCCGGCCCGTGCGGCCCGCGGGAGCTGCCGCCGATCTCGGGCAGGAGCTTGGCATGCACGGCGACACGCGGGACCAGTCCACACCGGTGGCCGACACCTTCGACGCGGCGGTCGCGGAATCCGCCGGACGGATGGATTCTGACACCCGGACAGACGCGCCGATGCCGGCGCCCCGGGGCGCCGGGGCTATCCGTACGGAGCAGCACTCCGAACCGGCCCGACAACCCGGGGCCGAGGAGAGCCGGACCGCGGCACCGCGCAAGCGCACCACCACGCGCCGCGCCACCGCCACGAGCACCGCCACCGCGAAGGCCGACGCCGGCTCACCCCCGAAGGCCCGTGTGGCGAAGGCCACCACCGCGAAGGCCACCACCGCGAAGGCCGACGCCGCGAAGGCCGACGCCGCGCCGCGCAAGGCGCCCGCCCGCAAGACCGCCGCCCGCAAGACGACAGAGAGCGACACCGTGATCGGCCGCATCCCCGTCCTGGACGTCAGCCCCCTCGTAGACGCCGGCCGCCGCCCGGCCAAGGCCGTGGTCGGCGAGACCTTCCTGGTCACCGCCACCGTGTTCCGCGAGGGCCACGACGCGGTGAACGCCAACGTCGTCCTGCGCGACCCGCGCGGGCGCAGCGGCCCCTGGACGCCGATGCGCGAACTCGCCGAGGGCACCGACCGTTGGGGCGCGTACGTCACCCCGACCGCGCCCGGCCGCTGGTCCTACCTGGTGGAGGCGTGGAGCGACCCGGTGGCCACCTGGCGCAGGACCGCCGCGGTGAAGCTGCCGGCCGGGATCGACACCGCGCTGGTGCTGGAGGAGGGGGCCCTGCTGCTGGAGCGGGCGGCCGGCGGCGTGCCGAAGAAGGAGGGCCGGGCGCACGTGCTGGCCGCGGTGGACGCGCTGCGCGACACCGGCCTGCCGCCGCTGTCCCGGCTGGCGGCCGCGCTCGCCCCCGAGGTGCTGGACCTGCTGGACCGCTTCCCGCTGCGCGAACTGGTCAGCGCCTCCCGGCCGCTGCCGCTCCAGGTGGACCGCGAGCGGGCGCTGTACGGCTCCTGGTACGAGTTCTTCCCGCGGTCGGAGGGCGCGGTGGTCGACCCGTCCGGGGTCGAGCCGCCGCGCTCGGGCACCCTGCGCACCGCCGCCGAGCGGCTGCCGGCCGTGGCCGCGATGGGCTTCGACGTGGTGTACCTGCCGCCGGTCCACCCGATCGGCCGAGCCTTCCGCAAGGGGCCGGACAACACCCTGACGGCCGGTCCGCACGACGTCGGCTCGCCGTGGGCGATCGGCTCGCCGGAGGGCGGGCACGACGCGATCCACCCGGACCTCGGCACCATCGAGGACTTCGACCACTTCGTGGCCGAGGCCCAGGCGCTGCACCTGGAGGTGGCACTGGACTTCGCGCTGCAGTGCTCGCCGGACCACCCGTGGGTGAACAAGCACCCCGAATGGTTCAGCCACCGCGCCGACGGCACCATCGCCCATGCCGAGAACCCGCCGAAGAAGTACCAGGACATCTATCCGATCAACTTCGACCAGGACATGGACGGAATCGTCAAGGAGACGATTCGAATCCTCAGGTTCTGGATGTCCCACGGCGTGCGGATCTTCCGGGTCGACAACCCGCACACCAAGCCGGTGGTGTTCTGGGAGAAGGTGCTCGGCGACATCGCCCGCACCGACCCGGACGTCGTGTTCCTGGCGGAGGCGTTCACCCGCCCCGCGATGATGCACACCCTGGGGAAGATCGGATTCCACCAGTCGTACACGTACTTCACCTGGCGCAACACCAAGCGGGAACTCACCGAGTACCTCACCGAGCTCTCCGGCGACGCCGCCGCGTACATGCGGCCGAACTTCTTCGCCAACACGCCGGACATCCTGCACGCCTACCTCCAGACCGGCGGCCGGGCCGCGTTCGCGATCCGCGCGGTCCTGGCCGCCACCCTCTCCCCCAGCTACGGCGTCTACGCCGGCTACGAGCTGTACGAGAACGAGCCCGCCCACCCCGGCTCCGAGGAGTACCTCCACTCGGAGAAGTACGAGCTGCGCCCGCGCGACTGGACCCGGACGGACACCCTGGCCCCGCTGCTGACCGCGCTGAACCGGCTGCGCCGCCGCCACCCCGCCCTCCAGCAGCTGCGCTCGCTGCGCTTCCACCCCACCGACAACGACCAGGTGCTCGCGTTCTCCAAGACCGCGACCACCGCCGAAGGCCTCACCGACCACGTCATCACCGTGGTCAACCTGGACCCGCACCGCGTCCAGGAGGCGACCGTCACCCTCGACGGGGACGGGCCCTTCGCGGTGCACGACGAGCTCACCGGCGCCGCCTACACCTGGGGCCGGCACAACTACGTCCGGCTCGACCCCTCAGCCGAGCCGGCTCACCTCCTCACGGTTCGGAGGAACCCAGCGTGACAGTGAACGAGCCCGTCCCCGACACCTTCCCCGAGACCTCGAAGAAGAACCTGGACCCCGAGTGGTTCAAGCGTGCGGTCTTCTACGAGGTGCTGGTGCGGTCCTTCCAGGACAGCAACGGCGACGGGGTCGGGGACCTCAAGGGGCTCACGTCCAAGCTCGACTACCTGCAGTGGCTCGGGGTCGACTGCCTCTGGCTGCCGCCGTTCTTCGCCTCGCCGCTGCGCGACGGCGGGTACGACGTGGCCGACTACAAGGCGGTCCTGCCGGAGTTCGGCGACCTCGCCGACTTCATGGAGTTCGTGGACGCCGCGCACGCCCGCGGCATGCGCGTGATCATCGACTTCGTCATGAACCACACCAGCGACCAGCACCCGTGGTTCCAGGCCTCCCGGGAGGACCCGGACGGCCCGTACGGCGACTTCTACATGTGGGCCGACGACGACAAGCAGTACCCCGACGCCCGGATCATCTTCGTCGACACCGAGACCTCCAACTGGACGTACGACCCGGTGCGCAAGCAGTACTACTGGCACCGGTTCTTCTCCCACCAGCCGGACCTCAACTACGACAACCCCCGGGTCCAGGACGAGATGATCGCCGGACTGCGGTTCTGGCTCGACCTCGGCATCGACGGCTTCCGGCTGGACGCGGTGCCGTACCTGTTCGCCCGCGAGGGCACCAACTGCGAGAACCTGCCGGAGACGCACGAGTTCCTCCAGCGGGTCCGCAAGGAGATCGACGCCAACTACCCGGACACCGTGCTGCTCGCCGAGGCCAACCAGTGGCCCGAGGACGTCGTCGACTACTTCGGCGACTTCGCCTCCGGCGGCGACGAGTGCCACATGGCGTTCCACTTCCCGGTGATGCCGCGGATCTTCATGGCGGTCCGCCGGGAGTCCCGCTACCCCGTCTCGGAGATCCTGGCCAAGACCCCGCACATCCCCAACGGCTGCCAGTGGGGGATCTTCCTGCGCAACCACGACGAGCTGACCCTGGAGATGGTCACCGACGAGGAGCGCGACTACATGTACGCGGAGTACGCCAAGGACCCCCGGATGCGCGCCAACGTGGGCATCCGCCGCCGGCTCGCCCCGCTGCTGGAGAACGACCGCAACCAGATCGAGCTGTTCACCGCCCTGCTGCTCTCCCTGCCCGGCTCGCCGGTGCTCTACTACGGGGACGAGATCGGCATGGGCGACAACATCTGGCTGGGCGACCGGGACGGCGTGCGCACGCCGATGCAGTGGACCCCGGACCGCAACGCGGGTTTCTCCTCCGCCGACCCGGGCAGGCTCAGTCTGCCGCCCATCATGGATCCGGTGTACGGCTACCAGGTGACCAACGTCGAAGCGCAGCAGAGCAGTTCGAGTTCGCTGCTGCACTGGACGCGTCGCATGATCGAGATCCGCAAGCTCAACCCGGCGTTCGGCCTCGGCACGTACACCGAACTGCCCTCCAGCAACCCCGCGGTGCTGGCCTTCGTGCGTGAGTACGAGGGCGACCTGGTCATGTGCGTGAACAACTTCTCGCGGTTCGCGCAGCCGACCGAACTGGACCTGCGGCAGTACGGCGGGCGGTACCCGGTCGAGCTGATCGGCGGGGTGCGCTTCCCCTCGATCGGCGAGTGGCCGTACCTGCTCACCCTGGCCGGCCACGGCTTCTACTGGTTCCAGCTCCGCCGGCCCCCGCGGTTGAGCGGCACCAGGCGATCGAAGTAACGATCCGTCGGCGACCCGCCCCTCCGGGTCGCACCGGCACCACCAAACCCTCCGGGGGCGCGAGTTGAACCTCACGCGCCCCCGGAGGTCTCTGCACCACCGCGTACGGAGAACAGCCCAACGGCCACCCACACGAAGGCGTGACACCCGAGCACCGCTCGCGTGCCGTCGCCGCCGCGCCGCCGAATTCCGGAAGACTGACGGACCCGGCCAGACCCGTCGGGCAGTCCGCCCGCTTCCGGGGAAAGGGAGTCATGTCCGAAACCTCCCGTTCTCAGGCCCACGTGCACCGCGACACCCCCGCCGGCTCCGCGCCGGTGGGCACCCGCGGGGCCGCCGGGGCCCGGAGAACCGCTCTGGGGGTCAGCGAACTCGTCCAGGCGGCCCTGCCCCTGATCGCCGACTGGCTCCCCACCCAGCGCTGGTACGCCGGCAAGGGACGGCCCATCACCGGTCTCACCCCGGTGGTCGGCACCCCGCTCCAGGTCGGCGACCCGGCCCTGCTGCACCTGCTGCTGCGGGTCGAGCACGCCACCACCGCCGGCGCCCCGCACGGGGACATCTACCAGCTGCTGCTCGGCGTCCGGTCCCAGGGCCCGGCGGACATCGAGCCGACCGCGGTCCTCGGCCGGCTCACCCAGGGCCCGTACGACGGCGCCGCGCTGTACGACGCGGTGCACGACCCCGAACTGACCGGGCGGCTGCTGGAGCACCTCGCCACCGGTGACCGGTTCGGGTCACTGTCGTTCCGCCGCACCCCCGGCTCCGGGCTGCCGGCCAACCTGCCCGGGCGCGCCTCCACGGCCGAGCAGTCCAACAGCTCGGTCATCTACGGCACCTCGTACATCCTCAAGCTGTTCCGCCGCATCCATCCCGGCACCAACCCCGACCTGGAGCTCTCGCTGGCGCTCTCGCGGGCCGGCTCCACCCGGATCCCCCGGGTCGCCGCGTGGTTCGAGAGCCGGCTGGAGCGCGCCGAGCCGGCCACCCTCGGGCTGCTCCAGCGCTACCTGCCCGAGGCCGAGGACGGCTGGGAGCTGGCGCTCGACCAGGTCGGCCGGCTCAAGGGCGACCCGTCGCCCGGCAACTTCGCCATCGAGGCGCACCGGCTCGGCCGGGCCACCGCCGAGGTGCACCGGGTGCTGGCCCGCTCGATGCCGGTCGCCCGGCTGGACCGCACCCAGACCCGCCAGCTGGCCACCGCGATGGCCGACCGGCTGGACAGCGCGGTGGCCGCCGTCCCCGGGCTGATGCGGTACCGGGCCGCGCTGCGCACCGCCTTCCAGCAGCTCGCCGACGCCCACCCGGACGGCATGCCGGTCCAGCGCATCCACGGCGACCTGCACCTCGGCCAGGCCATGCGCACCCCGCACGGCTGGGTGCTGCTGGACTTCGAGGGCGAGCCCGCCAAGTCCGTCGCCGAACGGCGCGAACCGCAGACCGCGCTGCGGGACGTCGCCGCGATGCTCCGCTCCTTCGACTACGCCGCCGCCCACCTGTTGGCCGGCGGCCCGCCCGACCCGGAGCTGGCCCACCTGGCCGCCGCCTGGGCGCAGCGCAACCGCACCGCCTTCTGCGCCGGCTACACCGCCGGCGGCGGCATCGACCCGGCCGCCTCGCCCGAGCTGATGCGGGCGCTGGAGATCGACAAGGCGGTCTACGAGGTGGTGTACGAGGCCCGGCACCGGCCGAGCTGGCTGCCGATCCCGCTGGCCGCGATCAACCGGCTCGCGCTCACCGTCTGACCCCCGCCCCGCCGCACCACCCGCCTGTCCGCCGCCCCGGAGTTCACCCGCACCCCCGCCGCCGACGTTCCCGCGACCACCCCGATCCCGCAGGAGGACCACGCCGTGACGCCGCTCGACCCGACCGGCCGCACCACCCGTTCCGTGCCCGCCACCTTCCTGGCGGCCGCGGCGTCCCCGCAGCGCGAGCCCGCGGCGCCCCGGCGGTCCGAGCCGCGCGCGACGGCGCGCCCCGCGCCCGGCGGCCAGGCCCCGGCCCCGGCCCACCGCGCACCGGCGGGCCCCGCCCCCGTACCCGCACCCGCGCCCGGCGGCGTGCTGCGGCTGCCCGAGGCGCCGCTGCCACCGGCCGAGGTGGACCGGCTGGTCGGCGGGCAGCACCACGACCCGCACGCCCTGCTCGGCGCCCATCCGGTGCTCGGCGGCACCGCGATCCGGGTGCTGCGCCCGTTCGCCGAGCGGGTCGTGGTGGAGACCGCGCACGGCCCGGCCGAGCTCACCCACCAGCAGGGCGGCCTGTTCACCGGACTGCTGGCCGGCGACGGGGTGCCGGACTACCGGCTGCTGGTGACCTACCCCGGCGGCGACCCGATCGCCCAGCACGACGGCTACCGCGTCCCGCCCACCCTCGGCGAGCTGGACCTGCACCTGATCTCCGAGGGCCGGCACGAGCAGCTCTGGCAGGCGCTCGGCTCGCACGTGCGCACCGTCGACGGGGTGGCCGGCACCGCCTTCGCGGTCTGGGCCCCCAACGCGGTCGGCGTCCGGCTGATCGGGGACTTCAACCACTGGGACGGCACCGGGCACCCGATGCGCTCGCTCGGCTCCTCCGGCGTCTGGGAGCTGTTCGTGCCGGGCCTGGCCGAGGGCACCCAGTACAAGTACGAGATCCACACCCGGCAGGGCTGGGTGCTCGACAAGGCCGACCCGCTGGCCCGGGCCGCCCAGGTCCCGCCCGGCACCGCCTCCGTCGTCACCTCCTCCGCCTACCGCTGGCAGGACGGCGAGTGGATGGCCCGCCGCGCCCGCGCCGCGCACCACCGGGCGCCGATGTCGGTGTACGAGCTGCACCTGCCGTCCTGGCGGCCCGACCTCACCACGTACCGCGCGATCGCCGAGGAACTCCCGCGGTACCTCAAGGAGTTGAACTTCACCCACGTGGAGTTCATGCCGGTCATGGAGCACCCCTTCGGCGGCTCCTGGGGTTACCAGGTGTCGGGCTACTACGCCCCCACCGCCCGGCTCGGCAGCCCCGACGACTTCCGCTACCTGGTCGACGCCCTGCACCGGCACGGCATCGGCGTGATCGTCGACTGGGTGCCCGCGCACTTCCCCAAGGACGACTTCGCGCTCGCCCGCTTCGACGGCCACCCGCTGTACGAGCCGTCCGACCCGCTGCGCGCCGAGCACCCCGACTGGGGGACGCTGGAGTTCGACTACGGCCGCACCGAGGTGCGCAACTTCCTGGTCGCCAACGCGGTCTACTGGTGCGAGGAGTTCCACATCGACGGCCTGCGGGTGGACGCCGTCGCCTCGATGCTCTACCTCGACTACTCGCGCGAGGGCGGCGCCTGGACGCCCAACCAGTTCGGCGGCCGGGAGAACCTGGACGCCGCCGCGTTCCTGCAGGAGATGAACGCCACCGTCTACCGCCGCTGCCCCGGCGTGATCACCGTCGCCGAGGAGTCCACCGCCTGGAACGGCGTCACCCGGCCCACCGACAGCGGCGGCCTCGGCTTCGGCCTGAAGTGGAACATGGGCTGGATGCACGACTCGCTGGTCTACATGTCCAAGGAGCCGGTGCACCGGAAGTACCACCACAACGAGATCACCTTCTCGATGGTGTACGCCTACTCGGAGAACTACATCCTGCCGATCTCGCACGACGAGGTGGTGCACGGCAAGCAGGCGCTGGTCGCCAAGATGCCCGGCGACTGGTGGCAGCAGCGCGCGAACCACCGCGCCTACCTGGGCTTCATGTGGGCCCACCCGGGCAAGCAACTCCTCTTCATGGGCCAGGAGTTCGCCCAGGGCGCGGAGTGGGACCACGAGCACGGCCCGCAGTGGTGGGTGCTCGACGAGCAGTGGCCGGCCCACGAGGAGCACCTCGGCGTGCGGCGCCTCGTCCGCGACCTCAACCGGCAGTACCTCGACGCCCCCGCCCTCTGGGAGCAGGACACCACCCCCGACGGCTTCCGCTGGCTCGACGGCGGCGCGGCCGAGGACAACCTGCTCTCCTTCGTCCGGTACGCGGCCGACGGCACCCCGCTGGTCGCCGTCTGCAACTTCTCCCCCGTCGTCCGCCACGGCCACCGGGTCGGCCTGCCCGCCCTCGACGGCCGCGAGCAGCTCTGGGAGGAGGTGCTCAACACCGACGCCGAGACCTACGGCGGCAGCGGCATCGGCAACTCCCGCCCGATCAAGGCCGAGGCCACCGGGTGGAACGGCCAGCCGCGCAGCGCCGAACTGGTCCTCCCGCCCCTCGCCACCCTCTGGCTCCGACCGGCCTGAAGCATCTAGGCTCCCCGCCTGAGACCGATCATCGGCAGGCGGGGGGCTTGCTCGTGTCACTGGTACTGGGATTGCTCTACCTGCTGCTGCCCGCGGCCTGCTGGGCCTTCGTGGTGCGCACCCGGGTCGTCGGGGTGACCGTCTTCACCGTCCTCACCGGCCTGGCCGTCGCGCTCGTCGGCCTGGAGGACGACTGGTACTTCACCCGCGCCACCGCCGAGATCGAAGCCGGCTACCCGCTCGTCTGCGGCCTGGTCATCCTGGCCGGCGGGCTGGCCGAGCGGCGGCTGCGCGGCCCCCGGCCGAAGAAGGAGTCCAACGACCCGGCCGTCGGGGCGGCCGTCGCGCTCACCGCCCACGCCCTGGTCGGCTGCGTCATCGGCGTCGGCTACCAGCTCCTCGGCTTCGAGGCCTTCCTCCCCGACGCCGGGGAGCTGTCGCTGCCGCCCGGGCTGACCGTCGTCTCCGAGACCGACGGCTACTGCGGCTCGAACTTCTGCTCCCGGACCCTTCTCGTCGGCAGCACCACCGGTCTGCCACCGGCCGAGGTGGCCGCCCGCCTGCGGGCCGCGCTCGCCGCCGACGGCTGGACCCCCGGCCCCCGCAACACCCTGCGGCGGCCGCACGGCTGGCTGCTAGACGGGCGCCTGTCGGACATCTCGATCGGCGAGGACCCGCGCGGAGCCGCCGTGGACCTCGCCGGCTCGGAAATCGACGCGGGATCCGGCCGCCCCTGATCCCGGCCCCGCCCGACGTGACCTTCGCCCCTTGCGCCCGCCGGGCGGCTCTGCTCGCGAACGGATGGTCCCGGTGCGAAGGTATGGTCGATATGACCACTTCCTGAGACGACGGGACGGAGACAGCCGCGTGGCGCGCAGCGTGTACGTGACCGGGATCGACCGGGGAGACGGCCGCCAGGCGGTCGAACTCGGGGTCATGGAACTGCTCACCCGCCAGGTGGACCGGGTCGGGGTCTTCCGGCCGCTGGTGCACGCGCACGCGCCCGGCGAACCCGGCTCGGACCACGTCGTCGAGCTGCTGCGCACCCGCTACCGGATCGACCTGCCGGCCGACGAGCTGTACGGGCTCACCTACGAGGAGGCGGCCGCGCTGCAGGCCGCCCAGGGGCAGGACGAGCTGGTCTCCGTCCTGGTCGACCGGTTCCGCACGGTGGAGCGGCGCTGCCAGGCGGTGCTGGTGCTGGGCACCGACTTCGCCGACACCAACATCCCGGACGAGCTGGCCTTCAACGCCCGGCTCGCCAACGAGTTCGGCGCGGCCGTGCTGCCGGTGGTCGGCGGGCACGCCGAGGACGCCGAAGCCGTGATCGCCGACGTCCGCAACGCCCACCGCGCGTACACCGATCTCGGCTGCGAGACCCTGGCGATGGTCACCAACCGGGTCGCGCCGGGCGCCAAGCAGCGGATCCAGCGCGCGCTCACCGAGAAGCTGCCGATCCCCGCGTACGTCATCCCGGAGGAGCCGGCGCTGGCCGCGCCGACCGTCGCGCAGCTGGTCGAGGCCACCGGCGCCGAGGTGCTGCTCGGCGACGCGGCCGGCCTGGCCCGGGACGTCCGCGGCTTCGTCTTCGGCGGCGCCATGCTGCCGACCTTCCTGGACGCGCTGACCGACGGCGCCCTCGTCGTCACCCCCGGGGACCGCGCCGACCTGGTGATCGGCTCGCTGGCCGCCCACGCCGCCGGCGCCCCGCCGATCGCCGGCGTCCTGCTGACGCTCGGCCAGCACCCCGGGCCGAACGTGCTGGCGCTGGCCGCCCGACTCGCCCCCGGCACCCCGGTCGCGGTCGTCCCCGAGGGCAGCTGGCCCACCGCCGCCACCCTCACCCATCTGGAGGGCAAGCTCTCCGCGGCCAGCCCGCGGAAGGCCGAGATCGCCCTCGGCCTGTTCGAACTGCACGTGGACACCGCCGAGTTGACCAACCGGATCGAGGTCGGCCGGTCCGAGCGGGTGACCCCGATGATGTTCGAGCACGAGCTGCTGGAGCGGGCCCGCTCGGAGCGCCGGCACGTGGTGCTGCCCGAGGGCACCGAGGAGCGGGTGCTGCGCGCCGCCGAGATCCTGCTCCGCCGCAACATCTGCGACCTCACCCTGCTCGGCGACGTCGACGCCGTCCGCCGCAAGGCCGCCGCGCTCGGCATCGGCCTCGACGTGGACCGGGCGGCCGACCGCGCCCAGCTCCGGATCGTCGACCCGGCCACCAGCCCGCTGCGCCGCCAGTTCGCCGAGCTGTACGCCGGCCTCCGCGCGCACAAGGGGATGACCGTCGAGCTGGCGCTGGACGTGGTCACGGACGTCAGCTACTTCGGCACCCTGATGGTCCAGGAGGGCATCGCCGACGGCATGGTCTCGGGTGCGGTCCACTCCACCGCCGCCACCATCCGGCCCGCCTTCGAGGTGATCAAGACCTCGCCGGGCGCGGCCATCGTGTCGAGCGTCTTCTTCATGTGCCTGGCCGACGAGGTGCTGGTCTACGGCGACTGCGCGGTCAACCCCGACCCGGACGCCCAGCAGCTCGCCGACATCGCCATCCAGTCCGCCGCCACCGCCGCCCAGTTCGGCGTCGAGCCGCGGGTCGCGATGCTCTCGTACTCGACCGGCACCTCCGGCTCAGGCGCGGACGTCGACAAGGTCCGCAAGGCCACCGAGCTGGTCCGCGAGCTGCGCCCGGACATCCTGGTCGAGGGACCGATCCAGTACGACGCGGCGGTGGACGAGCACGTCGCGGCCACCAAGCTGCCCGGCTCGCCGGTGGCCGGCCGGGCCACCGTGCTGATCTTCCCGGACCTCAACACCGGCAACAACACGTACAAGGCGGTCCAGCGCTCGGCCGGCGCGGTGGCCGTCGGCCCGGTCCTGCAGGGCCTGCGCAAGCCCGTCAACGACCTGTCGCGCGGCGCGCTCGTCGAGGACATCGTCAACACGGTGGCGATCACGGCCATCCAGTCGCAGGAACGCAAGGAGCGGAGCAACGGTGAGTGAAGGTACGCGCGTTCTCGTCCTGAACGCCGGCTCCTCGTCGGTGAAGTACCAGCTGATCGACATGCTCGACGGCGCCCGGCTGGCCTCCGGGCTGGTCGAGCGGATCGGCGAGGCCAACGGCCGGCTGGTGCACACCCCGCGCACCGGGGAGAAGCGGGAGGCCCTCCAGGTCGTCCCGGACCACTCCGCCGCGCTGAAGGCGGTCGCCGACGAGCTGGCCGCCGACGGCCTGGGCCTGGACTCCCCCGAGCTGGCCGCGATCGGCCACCGGGTGGTGCACGGCGGCCTGCGGTTCACCGCGCCGACCGTGATCACCGACGAGGTGCTCGCCGAGATCCGCCGGCTCATCCCGGTGGCCCCGCTGCACAACCCGGCCAACATCACCGGCATCGAGGTGGCCCGGGCGCTGCGGCCGGACCTGCCGCAGGTCGCCGTCTTCGACACCGCCTTCCACGCCTCCATGCCCGAGCACGCGGCCCGGTACGCGGTGGACAAGGCGGTCGCGGACGAGCACCGGGTGCGCCGGTACGGCTTCCACGGCACCTCGCACCAGTACGTCTCGCGGGCCACCGCCCGGCTGCTCGGCAAGGACCCGGCCGAGGTGAACGTGATCGTGCTGCACCTCGGCAACGGCGCCTCGGCGTCGGCCGTCAGCGGTGGCCGCTGCGTCGACACCTCGATGGGCCTCACCCCGCTGGAGGGCCTGGTCATGGGCACTCGTTCGGGTGACATCGACGCGGGCGTGGTGTTCCACCTGCACCGGGTCGGCGGCCTGTCCGTCGACGAGATCGACGACCTGCTGAACCGCCGCAGCGGCCTGCTGGGCCTGTGCGGCGACAACGACATGCGCGAGATCACGCGCCGGGCGGACGAGGGCGACGCCGACGCGCGGCTGGCCTTCGACGCCTACGTCCACCGGCTGCGCAAGTACATCGGCGGCTACTACGCCGTCCTCGGCCGGGTGGACGCGATCGCCTTCACCGCGGGGGTCGGCGAGAACGCCGCCGCGGTGCGCGCGGCGGCCACCGCCGGGCTGGAGGAGCTGGGCATCGCGGTGGACCCGGAGCTGAACTCGGTGCGCTCCGGCGAGGCCCGGATCATCTCGTCCGGGTACTCCCGGGTGGCGGTCGCCGTGGTGCCCACCGACGAGGAGCTGGAGATCGCGCGACAGGCCTTCGCCCTGGTGCACGGGCAGTCCGGGAACTGACGGCCGTCCGGGGACTGACACTCCGTCGTCTCGCTCCTCGGAATCCTTCGTCGGCGATTCCTCGCGTTTCGTGCCGAATGCACCTATAACACGAACGGATAGACTGACCCATATGCGCCGAGCGAAAATTGTCTGCACCCTGGGTCCGGCGACGGACTCCTACGAACAGCTGAAGGCCATCGTCGAGGCGGGCATGAACGTCGCCCGACTGAACATGAGCCACGGCACCCACGCGGACCACGAGGAGCGGTACCGCAAGGTCCGCCAGGTCTCGGAGGACACCGGCAAGGCCATCGGCGTCCTGGCCGACCTCCAGGGTCCCAAGATCCGTCTGGCGACCTTCGCCAACGGTCCGGTGACCGTCGACAACGGCGACGAGTTCACCATCACCACCGAGGACGTCCCCGGTGACCAGCACATCTGCGGGACCACCTACAAGGGCCTGCCCGGCGACGTGAAGCCCGGCGACCCGATCCTGATCAACGACGGCGTCATCGCCCTGGAGGTCGTCAGCGTCGACGGCCCGCGGGTGAAGACCGTGGTGGTCGAGGGCGGCGTGCTCTCGAACAACAAGGGCATCAACCTGCCCGGCGCGGCCGTGAACGTGCCCGCGCTCTCCGAGAAGGACAAGGAGGACCTGCGCTTCGCGCTGGCCCTGGGCGTCGACATGGTCGCCCTCTCCTTCGTCCGCAACGCGGCCGACATCAAGGACGTCCACGCGGTCATGGACGAGGTCGGCATCCGCGTGCCGGTCATCGCCAAGATCGAGAAGCCGCAGGCCGTGGAGGCGATGGAGGAGATCGTCCTCGCCTTCGACGCCATCATGGTGGCCCGCGGCGACCTGGCCGTCGAGTACCCGCTGGAGCGGGTGCCGCTGGTCCAGAAGCAGCTGATCACCCTGGCCCGCCGGAACGCCAAGCCGGTCATCGTCGCCACCCAGATGATGGAGTCGATGATCCACGCCTCGCGCCCGACCCGCGCCGAGGTCTCCGACGTCGCGAACGCCATCCTGGACGGCACCGACGCGGTGATGCTCTCCGCCGAGTCCAGCGTCGGCAAGTACCCGGTCGAGACCGTGCGCACGATGAGCCGGATCGCCGAGAAGGCCGAGGAGGAGCTGCTCGCGCAGGGCCTCCAGCCGCTGAACCCGGGCCGCAAGCCGCGCACCCAGGGCGGTTCCATCGCCCGCGCCGCGTGCGAGCTGGGCGACTTCCTCAACGGCAGGGCGCTGGTCGCGTTCACCAAGTCCGGTGACACCGCGCGCCGGCTCTCCCGGTACCGCTCGCCGATCCCGGTGATCGCGTTCACCCCGGACCACGCCACCCGCAACCAGCTCTCGCTGAGCTGGGGCGTCGAGGCGCACGTCACCGAGCAGGTCGGCTCGACCGACGAGATGGTGGCCCAGGTCGACCGCGAGCTGCTGCGCATCGGCGAGCTGGGCGAGGGCGACACCGTCATCGTCACCGCCGGCTCGCCGCCCGGCATCCCCGGCAACACCAACATGGTCCAGGTGCACCACCTGGGCACCCGGGGCGAGTAGGCGCCCGGAACACGCCCGTGGGGCGGTCCCTCCGCAGTGGAGGGGCCGCCCCACGGGCGTTGTCGCACCGGCCTACCGGTTGCCGACGTACGGCTTGTCGTCGTTGTAGAGCTGCATGCCGGGGATCTTCAGCGTGCCGCCGAACTGGCCGGACTGGATCGCGGTGACGTTGGTCATCTGCATCCAGAGCGGGATCTCCAGCTTGCCGATCAGGTCGTACAGCCACTGCGGCAGCGGGCCGTCCGGGGTGAGGGTGAGCTCGCCCAGGTCGATCGGGATCGGGATGCCCAGCACCTGGGACAGGTGGCCGGACATCCGCTCCACGTACATGGTGATCGGGCCCTTGCGCATGGTGGAGACCGAGCCCGGCGCGCCCTTGACGTGGAAGGTCTTGCCGTTGCCCTCCAGTGTCGACATGTCGAGGTTCTCGATGTCCACGCTCTCGACCACGAACTTCAGCACCCGCTTGGTGGTGGTCGGCGTCTGGACCTTGACCACGCCCATCAGGACGGCGTGGTTCAGGGTCAGCCGGCTGGTCTGCAGGGTCCAGTTCTGGTCCGGGACCAGGATCGGATTGTCCGCCGAGTCACCGGCGGCCAGGCCCTTCAGCGGGACCAGGCAGTTCGGGTCCTTGCTCGGCGTCGCCGAGGCGGACGGCGTCGCGGTGGAGGAAGCGGACGGCGTGGCCGAGCCGGTGGCCTTCGCGCTCGCGGACGGCTTGGCGGTGGCGGTGGCCTTGCCGCTCGGCGCGGCGGACGCCGCCGGGCTCGGCGCGCCCGCCGGAGCGGCCGGAGGCGTCGTGGCGGCGGAGGACGGCGCGGGCGCGGCGGGGGCCGCGAGCGGGGCCACCGCCCGGTCGCCGGCGGCCGGCGCGGACGCCGACGGGCTCGCCGTGGTGGCGGAGGCCGACGGGCTCGGCGAGGCGCTCGGGTGGATCAGGTTGGTGATCCCGCCGACGATGTCGTCGATGAGCCCGGCCTGGACGACCCCGCCGGAACCCGAGCCGGTGGTCGCGGACCGGACCGGCGCCGAGGCCGGCGTCGACGCGGGCGCCGGAGCCTGGGTGGCCGGGGCCGGAGCCGGAGGCACCGTGGTGGGCGTGGTGGGCGTGGTGGGCGTGCTCGTCGGCGCGGCCGTCGGGGTCGCCGGGAGCGGCACCGACGGGCCGGGCAGCGGCGGGGGCAGCTCGCTCTTCGGAACGGGCGTCTCCGCGATGATCGGCCCGGCGTCCGGCGCGGTGGCGCACGGCTTGCCGGCGGCGGTCTCGGCGACCGCCGCGTTCGGCGTGTAGGCGGCGGCCATCAGCAGCGCGGTCGGCACCGCGGCCATCGCCAGCGCCCGGCCTCTCAGCCGGACCCGGACCGGCGTCCGGGGCGCCGCGTGCCGCCCGGAGCGCTGCTCCGGCAGGGCCGGCCGGCCCTGCTGCTCCTCCGGCGCGGTCACCGTGCCTCCTCGGGCTCACCGGGCTGCTGCGGGACGGTGCCCTCGGCGGCGGGGCCCTTCTCCAGGAGCGGCGACCCGCCCTGGCCGGGCACGGCCGGCAGCGGGGCGGTGGCGGCCTCGGCGGCCGGGGCGGCCTCGGCGGTGGCGGGCTGCACGGCGGTGGCGGACCCGGCCGACGACGGCGGGACCGTCGCCTGGGCGGCGGCCGCGGCGACCGGCCCGGCCTCGGCCCCCGGCTGGACCGGGTTCGGCGCCCAGGCGACCATCAGCGCGCCGCCGATCAGACCGGGCAGCAGGGCGAGGCCGAAGCCCGCCAGGTTGGAGACCGGGATCGAGATCAGCGTGAGCAGCATGGTGGCAACGCCGGCGAAGACCCGGACGGCCGGTTGGAACCAGGCGGTCAGGCCGAGCACGACCAGCAGGATGCCGATGATCAATGACCCGGCGCCGGCCGTCGTCGCCATGGTCACCGTCATGCCGTTCAGCGACAGCTTCGCGTACGGGAAGTACATGATCGGGACGCCGGCAAGCATGGCCAGCAGGCCGCCGTAGTACGGCCGCGTCCGGCGGAAGGTACGGAACACCCGGCGCACCCACTGGGCGGGGTTCTCGTGCTCGGCGGGCCGGTATTCGGCAAGGGCGCTGGACACGATGCAGCTCCTCGATGGTGTGAACGAGGGGGAAAACGGAAGGGGGAGGACCGGGGACGGCGCACACGCCGCCCCCGACCCCCCGGGGTGCCACGGTCGGGCGGCGGATCGGGACGACCCGCCGCCGGTCAGCGGCTCAGTAGCACTCGTGCCCGCCGTCGGTGTGCAGGTTGAGCTTCAGGCCCTGGAGCTTGAAGGTGCCGGCCGAGGTGGCCCAGGCGGTCTGCTGCACGTTGGACAGGTCGGCCTTGTCGGCGGCCTGGGCGAAGCCGACGCCGCCGGAGGGCAGGCCGGTGCCGAGGCGGGACTTCCAGCCCTGGACGGCGGAGCCCTTCAGGGTGGAGGCGTCCTGGCCGATGTTGATGTTGGTGAACTCGGCGTCCGCGTTCAGCTGGTCGAGGTCGATCAGCAGGTTCTTCGCGGAGACCTGCTTCGCCGGGTCGTCGCTCTGGCCGGCCTCGAGGCGCAGGGTGATCTTGGGCAGCTTCCACGGCAGACCGGGGATGATGTTCGGGTCGGTCACCACCGACTGGCAGAGGCCCTTGATGGTGGCCGAGTCGAAGGCCGAGACGGCGACCGGGTGCGGCGTGCCGTTCACCTCGGCGTCGATCGAGCCGAACTGCGCGAAGTTGGTGCCGTGCAGCTCCTGCGTGGTGACCTTGAAGTTCTGGCCGGAGACGCTGAACGAAGCCGCCAGCGCGTTGTTCGCCATCGCGACACCGACCGCGGCGGTGGCGGCGATGCCCGGCACCATCACCAGGGCGAAGCGCTTCCAGCGGGTCTTGCCGTAGGTCTGGGACATGCGAGTCCTCCTTCTAGGACGTACATCTCCGGCGCCCGGCGGTGCGTCCCGCACCGGTGGGGGCCTGGGATGGGAGAGAGCTACGTCCTCGGTAGCGGAAAGCGCCGTGGGCGTCGTCGGACGCGGGAGCGGCCGGCACCCGGCGGCACTCCCGTCCCTTCACCGACCACCCTCGTGGGGCGGCGGGCAGGACCGACGACAACGGCGATCACCCCCGAGCGACAACCAGCGACCGCGCGGGCCGCGCGGCCGGATCGAAGGACAGGAACCGCCGTGGGACCGCGGATACCCCCCTGCCCTCCCTGCCGACGGCCTCGGCCGACGGCTCGCCCGGTGGGGATCCCTCGCTCCGCTCGCCGACCGGCTGCCGGAGGGGTGGAGTCTGGGACCGGGCGTCGCCGATGCTGCTTGAATCCCGGGCGAAGCACAAGGGGTTCATTACTGACGGGTAATCCAACATCCAATGTCGGCGATCATGAATTTCGCCACACGCGCACCCTGAGTGACGGATTGGAGGAATCGTGACGAAGAAATCCGCCCGAAACACGAGCGAAACACCCGTGGGTGGTCACGCGAAGTGACCACCCACGGGTGTTGTCAAGATTTGGTAAACCTCTGACGCGATGACCGTATTGTCGCCAAATCTCCAGCGACACCGCAGGTCATCCGCCGTGCCAGGGACGCCCGATCAGAACAGGACGCGGGCCAGCGCGGTGCGCGCCGCCGTGACCCTCGGGTCGTCCGCGCCGATCACCTCGAACAGCTCCAGCAGCCGGAGCCGGGCGGCGTCCCGGTCCTCGCCGAAGGTCCGCCCGACGGTGTCCACCAGGCGCCCGAAGGCGTCCTCGACGTGACCGCCGGCCAGGTCCAGGTCGGCCGCGCGGAGTTGGGCCTCGACGTCCTTCGGGTCGGCCGCGGCCGCCGCCCGGACGGTCTGCAGGTCCAGCCCCTCCACCCGGCGCAGCAGCTGCGCCTGGGCCAGGCCGGCCTTCGCCTCGGCGTTGCCCGGCTGGTCGGCCAGCACGTTCTCGAACGCCTGGATCGCGCCGCCCAGGTCGCCGCGGACCAGCGCCTCGTGCGCGGCCACCAGCGCCGGGTCCTCCGGCACGTACGACGGGGCCCCGCCGGCGGCACCGCCGGGCACTCCCGCGCCGCCGACCACGCCGAAGCGCTGCTCGGCGACCAGGATCAGCTGGTCCAGCACCTTGCGGACGTTGGCCTCGTTCTCGGCGCCCTGGAACAGCGGCACCAGCTGGCCGGCCACCACGGCCATCACGGCCGGGATGCCCTGGATGCCGAACTGCTGCGCGATCAGCTGGTTGGCGTCGACGTCGATCTTGGCGAGCACGATCCGGCCGGCGTACTCCTCGGCCAGGCGCTCCAGGATCGGGCTGAGCTGCTTGCAGGGCCCGCACCACTCGGCCCAGAAGTCGATGACCACCGGCACTTCGGTGGACCGCTGGACGACCTCGGCCTCGAAGGTGTCCTCGGTGACGTCGATGACGAGCTCGTACGGGGCCTGGGCGGGTGCCACCCCGGCCGCCTCGGCGGCGGCCGCCTGACGGGCCCGCTCGGCCCGGGCCTGCTCGGCCTTCTGGGCAGCCTCGCCGGCTGCCTTCACTGCGGCGAGGTCGACCGCACCGCGCAGGGCGGAGCTGTTGAGACGCGAATTCCGTGGCTGCATGGCACCATCCTCCCCCGTCCGCGCTGCTGGCGGGCACCAACCTCCGGGAAAGTCGCGCCGCGCGGGCTGCGCGGCACCGAATCCCGGGGTGGACGACCCGTCCCCCGGTAGCCTGAACCGTTCGGCGCGGATCCCCACCCGCGCCCGCGCCGCTCCCGTCCCACGGGTCACGGCGCCTGGTTGTCACTGCTTTCGCTACGAGTCGTAGCGTAACTGGACCGTGGGCCCCCGCCGCAACCCCATCCCCGCTTCCGGGGACGTGAGCTGTCCCACTTTCCCGGGCGGCCGGGCTGACCCGGGGCGCGGGGAGTCGCTACCGTTACCGGTCCCACCCAAGTTACTTACCAGTAAAACCCAAGGAGGCCAGGTGCCGGCCACCCAGCCCCCCACGCCCCCGGCACGCCCGACGGGCCGGGAGCGCCTCCCGGAAGCCGCTCCGGACGCCCTGGAGGCCCTGGACGAGGCCCCCGGGAGCCCGGAGGGGCCCGAGGGCGCCACCACCCGCGCCAAGGGCCGTCCGCGCAGCGCCGCCGCCGACCTCGCCATCCTGGACGCCACCCGCGAGGCCCTGGCCGAGCTCGGCTGGGGCGGGCTGACCATGGGCCACGTGGCCACCCGCGCCAAGGTCGCCAAGACCACCCTCTACCGCCGCTGGCCGTCCAAGAACGAGCTGGTGGTGGACGCCGTCGCCAGCCTCTTCGACGAGCTGGTGATGCCGGACCTCGGCAGCCTGCGGGCCGACATCGAGGCGGTCGTCGCCCAGTTCGCCGACCTGCTGGCCCGGCCGGAGACCCAGGCCGCACTGCTCGCGCTGTTCGCCGAGGGCACCCGCGACCGGCAGCTGCGCCGGCGGATCCGGGAGGCGATCGTCGACCCGCAGAAGCGGCTGGTCCGCCAGGGCCGGGCGGCCGCCCAGGCGCGCGGCGAACTCGCCCCGGACGCCGACGAGGTGGCCGCCGGCGAGGAGATCGACATCATCTTCGACACCATCGCCGGCACGGTCGAGCACCGGGTGCTGGTCAGCGGCGAGCCGATCACCGCCGACTGGACCCGGCGGTTCACCAACCTGCTGCTCGGGCCGTTCCCGAGCCTGACGACCGGCTGAGCCGGCCGACGGGCCGCACGCCGGCCGGCCCACGGAACGCCGAACCGCCCCGCACGAGGACCGTGCGGGGCGGTTCGCCCCGGGGCGCGCCCGAGGACCGCGTGCTCAGAACGCGGCGGTCTCCCGGTAGATCCCCCACTCCTCGCGCAGCGCGTTGCAGATCTCGCCCAGGGTGGCCTCGGCCCGCACCGCGTCCAGCATCGGCGGGATCATCGACTCGCCCGAACGCGCCGCCGCGAGCATCGCGTCCAGCCCGGCCCGCACCGCCGCCTCGTCCCGGCCGGCCTTCCGCTCCGCCAGCACGCGCACCTGCTCGCGCTCGACCTCGTGGCTGACCCGCAGGATCTCCAGCTCGGGGGTGACGCTGCGCGGGTGGCAGTTGACGCCGACGACCCGCTTGTCGCCCTTCTCCACGGCCTGCTGGTACTGGAAGGCCGCCTCGGCGATCTCCCCGGTGAACCAGCCCTCCTCGATCCCGCGCAGGATGCCGGAGGTGACCGGGCCGATCTCGTGGTCCTCGCGGCCCTTGTCCAGGATCCGCTGGAAGATCGCCTCGGCCTGCTCCTCGATCCGGTCGGTGAGCGCCTCGACGTACCAGGAACCGCCCAGCGGGTCGGCCACGTTGGTGACGCCGGTCTCCTCCATGATCACCTGCTGGGTGCGCAGGGCGATCTCGGCGGCCTGCTCGGACGGCAGCGCCAGGGTCTCGTCCAGGGCGTTGGTGTGCAGCGAGTTGGTGCCGCCGAGCACCGCCGAGAGCGCCTCGACGGCGGTGCGGACCACGTTGTTGTACGGCTGCTGGGCGGTCAGCGACACCCCGGCGGTCTGGGTGTGGAAGCGCAGCCACTGCGCCTTGTCGGTCTTGGCGCCGAAGCGGTCGCGCATCCAGCGGGCCCAGATCCGGCGGGCGGCGCGGAACTTGGCGATCTCCTCGAAGAAGTCCAGGTGGGCGTCGAAGAAGAAGGAGAGGCCGGGCGCGAACACGTCCACGTCCAGGCCGCGGGAGAGGCCCAGCTCCACGTAGGCGAAGCCGTCCGCCAGCGTGTACGCCAGCTCCTGCGCGGCCGTCGCCCCGGCCTCGCGGATGTGGTAGCCGGAGACGGAGAGCGGCTTGTACGCCGGGATGCCCTGGGCGCAGTAGGCCATCAGGTCGCCGATCAGGCGCAGGTGCGGCTCGGGGGCGAAGAGCCACTCCTTCTGGGCGATGTACTCCTTGAAGATGTCCGTCTGCAGGGTGCCGTTGAGCACCGCCGGGTCGACGCCCTGGCGCTCGGCCGCGACCAGGTACATGCAGAAGATCGGGACGGCCGGGCCGCTGATCGTCATCGAGGTGGTGACCTCGCCGAGCGGGATGCCCTTGAACAGGACCTCCATGTCGGCGGCCGAGTCGATGGCCACACCGCAGTGGCCGACCTCGCCGAGCGACTTCGGGTCGTCGGAGTCGTAGCCCATCAGGGTGGGCATGTCGAAGGCGACCGAGAGGCCGCCGCCGCCCGCCTCCAGGATCATCCGGTAGCGCTCGTTGGTCTGCTGGGCGTTGCCGAAGCCGGCGAACTGGCGGATGGTCCACGTCCGGCCGCGGTAGCCGGTCGGGTGCAGGCCGCGGGTGAACGGGTACTCGCCCGGCCAGCCGATCCGCTCGAAGCCCTCGACGGGCTGTCCGGCGGGCGGGCCGTAGACCGGCTCGACCTCGTCCCCGGAGAGGGTGGTGAAGTCCGCGTCCCGCTTGCGGGCGCTGTCGTACCGCTGCTGCCAGCGCTGCCGCCCGCGCTCGATCTCCTCGGCGTCCATGGCTCCGAACTCCGCTCCGTACGGCCGCCACGGCACCGGGACGGCACAGCTATTAGGACGTCCTACTAATTTACTCGGACGTCCTAGTACTTGTCGACGGCAACCCGGCCCGACATGCGAAAGGGCGCCCTCCCCCCGGTCGGGGAAGGGCGCCCTTCGGCATGACGGTCAGACGCCGGCGGCCTGCCGCTCGGCGGCGGCACCGGCCGGGAGCTTCGCGGCGGCCTCGGCGACCACCTTGCGCTCGGCGAAGAAGGAGGCGAACGGGATGCAGCCCGCGGCCAGGGTGAAGATCATCCGGCCGAGCGGCCACTTGAGCTTCTGGCCGAGCAGGAAGGTCACCACGAAGTACCCGATGTAGAGGTAACCGTGCAGCATCGCGACGTAGGTGGTCACGTCCTCGGCGGTGCCGAAGCCGTACTTCGCGACCATGAAGCCGCAGAACACCAGCAGCGCCACACCGGTCGCAATGGCCAGGGCCCGGTACCAGCCCAGCAGGGGGGTCGCCTTCATACTCTTCATCGCCTCGCTCGGCAGGATCGGCCGGTGCGTCCGGAAAGCTGCGCACCGCTCCGAACGAGGGTAGCCGCCGCTTACGGGTGCGCCGCGCGGCGCCCCGGGGCCGCCGGGCGGATCAGTCCCCGGCCGCGGCCGCGTCCGGCTCGGTGAAGTCGCCGGCGGCGATCCGCAGCGGCCGGAGCAGCTCGAACACCTGTCGGCACTGGTCGGCGTCGTACTCCTCCAGGCCGAACTCCATCGCCATCAGCTCCCGGGTGGCCTCCTCCACCGTCGCGCGGCCGCGGTCGGTGATCGAGGCGAGCACCCCGCGGCCGTCCAGCGGGTTGGGGCGGCGGGCGACCAGACCGGCCCGCTCCAGGCGGTCGACGGTGTTGGTGACGCTGGTGGGGTGGACCATCAGCCGCTCGCCGATCTTGGAGAGCGAGAGCTCGCCGGTCCGGCTGAAGGTCAGCAGCACCAGCGCCTCGTAGCGGGCGAAGGTCAGACCGTACGGCTTGAGCACCGCGTCCACCCGCGAGAGCAGGATCTGGTGGGCGCGCATGATCGAGGTGATCGCCGCCATCGAGGGGACCCCGCCCCAGCGGCGGGTCCAGAGCTCGTCGGCGCGGGCGATCGGGTCGAAGTCGAGTGCGAGGGGCTTGGCCACCTCCTTACCGTACCGGCGGGTGGGGCCGCTGCTATCAGGCGTCCTGATGGTGGACAAGCGCGACGCGTGGCGGGATCCCGCCAGTGGGACGGGCTGGTCCGTACCAGGACGTTGCGGGGATGTGAACGCCCGCCAATCCGCCCGGGCGGGGCCGTTGTTGGTCGCCGCCCCGGCCTCCGGCCCGCTATCAGGCCTCGGTTCGGGCGGTAACCCGCTGAAAGACGGGGCGATTCGCCCGGTTTGTCGTTCTGTTCACAATCCGCCGGGCTGGCGAGACCTGGCCAATCGGTGAACCAGACCTGTCATTTCACTTGTTGGATTGTCATGCTTTCGGCCAGCCCCGTCCGGCGGCCACCGCCCCACTCACCGGTGGCCCGCCGCTCGACCGCACGGAGCTGCCCGCCAGCGCCCGTTCCGCCCCTCAGGTGCCAACCCCGGCACCCCGGGACGAGGCGCGCCCGCGCACACGCGGTTTCCCGGAAGGACCTGTACGTGAAGCGAAAGCTCGCAGCCGGCGCCGTACTCTCCGCCACCGCCCTCCTCACCGGCGTCATCCAGGTGAGCACCGCCGCCCAGGCCGCCCCGACCCCCTCGGCCCAGGCGCAGGCCGCGCAGCAGCAGGAGGCCGTCCTCGCCGTGGCGAAGGGTCAGGCCGACCCGCTGGCCAAGGCGCTCGCGCTGGGCGGCCAGGAGAAGCTGGTCGCCAAGGACGCCGTGGTGGACGCCGACGGCACCCGTCACCTCCGCTTCGAGCGCACCTTCGCGGGCCTGCCCGTCCTCGGCGGCGACCTGGTGGTGCACCAGGCCGCCGACGGTGCGGTGAAGACCGTCGACAAGGCCGTCACCGCCAAGATCGAGGTGTCGAGCCTCACTCCGAAGATCCCCGCCGACCAGGCGGCCGCGCAGGCCTCCGGCGCCGTGCAGGCCACCGTCGGCATCGCCGCCGACCGGGACGAGTCGCCGCTCCAGGCGGTCCACCAGACCGGCGCCGCCCAGCTCGTGGTCTGGGCCGCGGACGGCAACCCGCGCCTGGCCTACCGCACGACCGTCGAGGGCGTGCGCGCCGACGGCACCCCGTCCAGCCAGCTGCTGGTCACCGACGCCGCCACCGGCGCGGTCCTCTCCACCCACGAGCAGGTGCAGACCGCCTCCGGCAGCGGCACCGGCGTCTTCGTCGGCACCGTCCCGCTGACCACCACCGCGGTCAGCGGCGGCTACTCGCTGAAGGACGCCACCCGCGGCGGCCAGTCCACCGTCGACTTCAAGAACCGGACCTCCGGCTCGGGCACCCTCTACACCGACACCGACAACGTCTGGGGCAACGGCAGCGTCTCCAGCGGCCAGTCCGCCGCCGTGGACGCGCAGTTCGGCGCGGCGGCCACCTGGGACTACTACAAGAACTCCTTCGGCCGCAACGGCATCAAGAACAACGGCGTCGGCGCCACCAGCCGGGTCCACTACGGCAAGAACTACGTCAACGCCTTCTGGTCCGACCAGTGCTTCTGCATGTCGTACGGTGACGGCGCGAGCAACACCCACCCGCTGACCGAGATCGACGTGGCCGGCCACGAGATGACCCACGGCGTCACCTCCGCCACCGCGGGCCTCAACTACTCGGGCGAGTCCGGCGGCCTCAACGAGGCCACCTCGGACATCTTCGGCACCATGGTCGAGTTCTCCGCCAACCTCGCCACCGACACGCCGGACTACCTGATCGGCGAGGAGATCGACCTCAACGGCGACGGCACGCCGCTGCGCTACATGGACAAGCCCTCCAAGGACGGCGGCTCCGCCGACTACTGGTCCTCCGGCGTGGGCAGCCTGGACGTCCACTACTCGTCGGGCGTCGGCAACCACTTCTTCTACCTGCTGGCCGAGGGCAGCGGCGCCAAGACCATCAACGGCGTCAGCTACAACAGCCCGACCTCCAACGGCTCGACCGTCACGGGCATCGGCCGGGACAAGGCCGCGGCCATCTGGTACCGCGCCCTGACCGTCTACTGGACCTCCACCACCAACTACAAGGGCGCCCGCACCGGCACGCTGAGCGCGGCGGCCGACCTGTACGGCGCGGGCAGCGCCGAGTACAACGCGGTGGCGGCCGCGTGGAGCGGCGTCAACGTCAACTGACGTCCGCGCGAACGGCGCCCGGGGCCCTCACTGGGAGGGGAGGCCCCGGGCGTCGGCGCGTCCGGGGGCGGCCCGGGTGCCGCGCGCGTAGCAAGGGGGGCCGGACCCGGCAAGGCCGTCCGCTGGCGGGATCCCGCCAGCGGGGCGAACCGCCCGGAACGGGCATCCGTCGCACCCGACCCACCCGCACCGGCGTCTGGCGAGACCTGGCCAATCCCCGTCGGCGCCCTGTCCTTCCACCCCGGCCGGTTGTCATGCTTCTGTCCAAGCCCCGTTCGACGGCCGTCACCCCCACCCACCGACCGGCCGTCAAGGACCGCACGGGAGCAGCACGTCAGCGCCCTACCGCCCCACGGCGCCACCCCCGGCGCCCCGGTATGCGGCGCGACCGCGCACACGCGGTTTCGTGGAAGGAACCCCGTACGTGAAGCGAAAGCTGACAGCCGGAGCCGTACTCTCCGCCACCGCCCTGCTGGCCGGCGCGATCCAGGTCGCCGCCGCGCCCGCCCAGGCCGCCGCCCCCTCCGTCGCCCAGCAGCGCGACGCCCTGATCGCCCTGGCCGGCGGGCAGGCCGCGCCGGTGGCGCAGGCGCTCGCGCTCGGCGGCCAGGAGCGGCTGGTCGCCAAGGACGCGGTGCTGGACGCCAACGGCGACCGCCACCTGCGCTACGAGCGGACCCTGGGCGGCCTGCCGGTGCTCGGCGGCGACCTGGTGGTGCACCAGAAGGCCAACGGCACGATCACCTCGGTGGACCGGGCCTTCACCGGGCAGCTGTCGCTGCCGAGCCTCGCCCCGGCGCTCTCCGCCGACGCGGCGGCCGGCCAGGCGCTCGGCGCGGTCCGGGCCACCGTCGGCATCGCACCCGACGAGGACGAGGCGGCGATCAGCCGGGTCGACGCCGCGGGCGCGCCGCAGCTGGTGGTCTGGGCCGCGGACGGCAGCCCGCGGCTGGCGTACCGGACGGTGGTGAAGGGCGAGCGGGCCGACGGCACCCCGAGCAGCCAGCAGCTGGTCACCGACGCGGCCACCGGCGCGGTGCTCTCCACCCACGAGGAGTTCCAGACCGCGACCGGCAGCGGAAAGGGCGTCCACGTCGGCTCGGTCACCCTGACCACCACCCAGAGCGGCTCGACCTACCAGCTCAAGGACGCCTCCCGCGGCAACCAGTGGACGGGCAACGCCGCGAGCGGGAACGCGCTGTACACCGACGCGGACAACGTCTGGGGCAACGGCCTCGCCTCCAACACCCAGTCCGCCGCCGTGGACGCCCAGTTCGGCGCCGGCGCGACCTGGGACTTCTACAAGAACACCTTCGGCCGCAACGGCATCAAGAACAACGGCGTCGGCGCGAGCAGCCGGGTGCACTACGGCAACGCCTACGTCAACGCGTTCTGGAACGACTCCTGCTTCTGCATGACGTACGGCGACGGCACCAACAACAGCAACCCGCTGACCGCGATCGACGTGGCCGGCCACGAGATGACCCACGGCGTCACCTCGGCCACCGCCGGGCTGGTCTACTCGGGCGAGTCCGGCGGCCTCAACGAGGCCACCTCGGACATCTTCGGCACCATGGTCGAGTGGTACGCCAACCTGCCCGGGGACGTGCCGGACTACCTGATCGGCGAGAAGATCAACATCTTCGGCAACGGCAAGCCGCTGCGCTACATGGACCAGCCCTCCAAGGACGGCAAGTCCAAGGACTCCTGGTACTCCGGGGTCGGCAACGTCGACGTCCACTACTCGTCCGGCGTGGCCAACCACTTCTTCTACCTGCTGGCCGAGGGCAGCGGCGCCAAGACCATCAACGGCGTCAGCTACAACAGCCCGACCTCCAACGGCTCCACGGTCACGGGCATCGGGCGGAACAAGGCGGCCGCGATCTGGTACCGCGCGCTGACCGTCTACATGACCTCCACCACCAACTACAAGGCCGCCCGCACCGCGACCCTGAAGGCGGCTTCCGACCTGTACGGCGGCACGGGCAGCACCGAGTACAAGACCGTGGCCGCGGCCTGGAGCGCGGTCAACGTCAACTAGCGGTCAACGTCGACCAGGCGCCCCGCGGAACGGGCGAGGCTGCCGGGGCCCGGCCCCGGCAGCCCGTCGGGCTGCCGCCGGGAGGTCCGGCCGGCGGAAGGCCCCGACCGGGGAGGTTCAGGCGGCGGCGGGCTCGCGCACGGGGGCGGCCCCGCCGCGCTCCTCCTTCTTGAGCATCCGCTCGGCGAAGAAGCCGCCGGTGGGCAGCACCGAGAGGACGAACAGCAGGGCGCCGCGCTTGGCGTCCCACTTCTGCGCCTGCCAGGCCATGATCCAGAACACCACGTAGAGGATGAACAGGATCCCGTGGACCATGCCCATCACCGGCACGGCGTCGAAGCTGGTGGTCCGCTTGAGCACCGAGCAGACCAGGAGCAGCAGGAAGGACAGGCCCTCGGGGCCGGAGACCAGGCGCAGGCGGTGGACGGCACTGCTGTTCACGATGGGCACCTCGATGCGGGGGTCGGAGATCGCTTGTGAACCGGCTCACAAGCATCCCGCCATTATCACCGAGCACACGTCCGGACCCACTGCCGGGGTGCCCGGCCGTGCCCGATCTCACAGCGCCCCGTCCCGCGGCACCCCGCCCCGCGGCACCCGGTCGCGCGGCACCCGGTCCCGCCGGACCGCGTCCGCGGATGTCACAGCCGTGCAGCAGATCGCCCCCGGTCGCACCGCGATGCCCGCCGCCACCCCTATCCTGCTGCCGCGCGCCCGGCGACCCGGGCGCCGTCCGCATCACACACGGGGGTACGACCGATGTTCAAGCTGGACTGGGACCGGAGGACCTGCGCCCGGCGCGGCCACCTCACCTACGCGCCGACCGAGCCCGAGCTGAACCGCCGCCTGCACGCCGCCACCGCGCTCGGCGACGCCTGGCGCTGCCTGCGCTGCGGCGACTTCACGCTCGGCGCCCCGCACGGTTCCGGGCCGGCCGACGAAGCGCCGCTGGTGCCGCGCGGCAAGGCCCTGCGGGACCTCTTCATCCTGCGCTTCCTGGCCGTCGAGCGGCTGCTGCGCGGCCTGCTGATAGTCGTGGTGGCCTGGGGCGTGTGGAAGTTCTCCAACAGCCAGGACGCGGTGCGCCGGGTCTTCGACGAGAACCTGACGGTCTTCAAGCCGGTCACCGACCACTTCCACTGGGACCTCGAACACTCCCCGATCGTCGACACCATCCGCAAGACCTTCGACTACGAGCACAAGACCCTGCTGATCGTCGCGGGCGCCCTGCTGGTCTACGCCCTGATCGAGATCGTCGAGGCGTACGGGCTCTGGCTGGGCCGGCGCTGGGCCGAGTACCTCACGGTGGTGGCCACCGCGGCCTTCCTCCCGCTGGAGGTGTACGAGCTGACCGAGCACGTCAGCGCGCTGAAGATCTGCACGCTGGCGCTGAACATCGTCGCGGTGCTCTGGATCCTGCTCTCCAAGCGCCTGTTCGGGCTGCGCGGCGGGGTGGTGGCCTTCGAGGCCGAGCGCCACTCGGCCTCGCTGCTGGAGGTGGAGCAGGCCGCCGGGACCGTGCCGCACGGCGCCCACGCCGTGGCCTGACCCGGGCATTTGTCGCAGACCCGTACCAGAACGGCGACGCCCTCTCCCCGGTCACGGCCGGATCCGGCTACATTTCGGCCGTGGCACAGTTTCGACTCCAGGGGTCCAAGACGCTCGCCGTCGACATGACGGGCGACGGCGTCAAAGCCAGAAACGGCTCGATGGTCGCGTACACCGGCCAGATGAGCTTCAAGAAGCTCACCGGCGGCGGTGACGGCCTGCGCGGCATGGTCACCCGCCGGCTGACCGGTGAACAGATGACGGTCATGGAGGTCAAGGGGCAGGGCACCTGCTACTTCGCCGACAAGGCCACCGAGATCAACCTCGTCCGGTTGAACGGCGAGACGCTGTACGTCGAGTCGGAGAACCTGCTCTGCACCGAGGGCACGCTGAAGACCGGCACCTCGTTCACCGGCCTCAACGGCATCTCCTCCGGCAACGGCCTGTTCACCACCAAGGTCGAGGGCCACGGCTGGGCCGCCGTCACCTCCAAGGGGCCGGCGATCATCCTGCGGGTCTCCCAGGGCATGCCGCTGAGGGTGGACCCGGGGGCGTACGTGGCGCACACCGGCAACCTGAACCGCAGCCTGAAGTCCGGGGCCGGCTGGACGACGTTCATCGGCGAGGGCGGCGGCGAGGCCGTCCAGGTCGAGTTCACCGGCGAGGGCCTGGTGTACGTGCAGCCGTCCGAGAAGCTGACCATCGGGGGCGACGTCTGATGCCGTTCACCAGGATCAACAACAAGATGATCGAGGCCCGGGTGGTCCCCGGGCAGCGGCTGTTCAGCCAGCGCGGCGCGATGCTCGCGTACACCGGTGAGGTCCGGTTCACGCCGAACCTCACCGGCGGGCAGGGCGGGCTGATGTCGATGATCGGCCGCCGGGTGGCCAACGAGGACACCCCGCTGATGACGGTCGAGGGCCAGGGCACCGTGATGTTCGGCCACGGCGGGCACCACGTGCACGTCATCGACCTGGCCGGCGACACCCTGTACGTCGAGGCGGACCGGC
This sequence comes from Kitasatospora sp. NPDC127111, assembly GCF_042677465.1. Taxonomy (NCBI): domain Bacteria; kingdom Bacillati; phylum Actinomycetota; class Actinomycetes; order Kitasatosporales; family Streptomycetaceae; genus Kitasatospora; species Kitasatospora sp. NPDC127111. The sequence goes on along the minus strand of NZ_JBHXTG010000005.1, from coordinate 83,354 downwards.
TGCTGGCCTTCGAGGGCTCGCTGCAGCAGTCCACCATGTTCATGGGCTCGCAGGGCGGCGTGATGGGCATGGTCCGCGGCCAGGTGACCGGCCAGGGCCTGTTCACCACCAAGCTGGACGGCCACGGCTCGGTCGCGGTGATGGCCCACGGCGGCGTCTTCGAGCTGCCGATCACCCCGCACCAGCCGGTGCACGTCGACCCCCAGGCCTACGTCGCGCACCGCGGCCAGGTCCAGAACAAGCTGTCCACCGCGCTGGGCTGGCGCGACATGATCGGACGCGGCTCCGGCGAGGCGTTCCAGCTGGAGCTGTCCGGGAACGGCACGGTGTTCGTGCAGGCGAGCGAGGAGAAGCTCTGATGTCCTACCCGCCGCAGCCCGGCTACGGGCAGCCGAACGACCCGTACGGCCAGCAGCAGCCGTACGGCCAGTCGCCGTACAACCAGCCGACGCAGCCCGGCTTCCCGGTGCCGCCGCCGCCCGGCTACGGCCCGCCGCCCGGGCAGGGCTACCCGCCGCCCCCGTCGCCGCAGGGCTACCCCGCGCAGCCGCCGCAGCAGTACGCCCAGGAGCAGTTCGGCGGCGCCCAGGCCCCGCTGCCCAAGGCGCACGACGGCGCCGCCGGCCCGGTGGTGCACGACGCGCACAGCCTGCCGGTCAACGACAACGTCAACCCGTACGCCTTCTCGGTGGACCTGAACGGGTCGTACTTCCTGCAGAAGGGCAAGATGATCGCCTACTACGGCGACATCTCCTTCAAGGGCGTCGGCGCCGGCGCGATCGACCGGATGCTCGGCATGCACTTCAACTCGCCGATGCACGCGGCGGACTGGGTGGTCGCCGAGGGCCGCGGCAAGCTGCTGCTCGCCGACCGCGCCTTCGACCTCAACTCCTACGACCTGGAGGAGGGGAACCTGACCGTCCGTTCGGGCAACCTGCTGGCCTACGAGCCGACGCTGCGGCTCAAGCAGTCGATCATCCCGGGCTTCCTGACCCTGATCGGCACCGGCAAGTTCGTCGCCGCCTCCAACGGCCCGGTGCACTTCGTCGAGCCGCCGATCCGGGTCGACCCGCAGGCGCTGGTCGGCTGGGCCGACTGCCCGGCGCCGTGCCACCACTACGACCACGACTACATGCACGGGGTGATCGGCGGCATCCGCCGGCTGACCGGGCTGGGCGGGGCGTCCGGCGAGGAGCACCAGTTCGAGTTCATCGGCGCCGGCCAGGTGCTGCTGCAGTCGACCGAGGTGCTGATGGCCGAGCGCGCGGTCGGCCAGGTGCACGCCGAGGCGGGCGTCCCGATGGGCGGGGTGCCCTCGCAGCACGCTTCCGGCCACGGGAGCCAGTTGCCGAACGTCAACGTGCCGGGCCTCGGTAACCTGGGCGACCTCGGGCGACGTTTCGGCCTGTAAATTTGTACAAGATTTAACTAAGTGCGGTATGCTGTCCGCATGGATACGCACACGACCGACGCCGCGGACGTCTCCCCCTCGGAGCCCGAGGAGGAGACTCCCTGGCTGACCGCCCGCGAGCAGCGGATGTGGCGCGCCCATCTGGAGGTCGCCAAGCTGCTGGACTACCAGCTCAGCCGCGAGCTCCAGCCGCACAACCTGGCCATCAACGACTACGAGATCCTGGTCGTCCTCTCCGAGGCCCCCGAGCGGCGGATGCGGATGACCGACCTGGCCACCGCCACCCTCCAGTCCAAGAGCCGGCTCTCGCACCAGATCACCCGGATGGAGACGGCCGGGCTGGTGCTGCGCCAGGAGTGCCCCGGTGACCGGCGCGGGCTCTACGCCCACCTCACCGAGCACGGCTGGGCGACCATGCAGAAGGTGGCGCCGGACCACGTCCGCAGCGTCCGGGCGCACTTCATCGACCGCTTCACCCCCGAGCAGCTGGACGCGATGTACGAGGCGCTCGCCCCGATCGCCGAGCACCTGCGCGGCCTGCGCGGCCGCGCGTAGCGGTAACTCGCGCGCTGGCCTCCTCGCTTCTCCCTTTCGGCACCGGCGCGGCCCTTCGGCGCGGCGCGGGCCTTCCGCTCGCCGTGGCCGGCCGCGGACACACCGAGGGCCGGTTCCCCGCACGCGGCGGGGAACCGGCCCTCCTGGCGTCCGGTCAGCCCCGGGTGAGCCCGGCGACCAGCTCGTCGGCGGCGCCGTACGGGTCCAGCTCGCCGGCCACCACCCGCTCGGCCAGCGTGGTCAGGTGGCGGTCGCCGTGCAGGTCGCCGATCCGGGACCGCAGCGCGGCCAGCGCGATCGCCTCCACCTCGTCGGCGGCCCGGCGGCGGCGGCGCGCGGCCAGCTCGCCGTGCTCCTCCAGCCAGGCGCGGTGCTTCTCCAGCGCCTCGACCACCTCGTCCACGCCCTCGCCGCGGGCCGCGACGGTCTTCACGATCGGCGGACGCCAGTCCCCCGCCTCGCGGGCCTCGCCGAGGCCGAGCATGTGGTTCAGCTCCCGCGCGGTGGCGTCCGCGCCGTCCCGGTCGGCCTTGTTGACCACGAACACGTCGCCGATCTCCAGGATCCCGGCCTTGGCCGCCTGGATGCCGTCGCCCATGCCGGGGGCCAGCAGCACCACCGTGGTGTCCGCCTGGGCGGCGATCTCCACCTCGGACTGGCCGACGCCGACGGTCTCGACCAGGATCACGTCGCAGCCGGCCCCGTCCAGCACCCGCAGCGCCTGCGGGGCGGCCCAGGACAGGCCGCCGAGGTGACCGCGGGTGGCCATCGAGCGGATGAACACCTCCGGGTCGGTGGCGTGGTCCTGCATCCGGACCCGGTCGCCGAGCAGCGCGCCGCCGGAGAACGGCGAGGACGGGTCGACGGCCAGCACCCCGACCCGCTTGCCCAGCCGCCGGTAGGCGGAGACCAGCGCGGACGTCGAGGTCGACTTGCCGACACCCGGCGACCCGGTCAGCCCGACGGTGTAGGCCCGGCCGGTGTACGGCGCGAGCGCGGCCATCGCCTCGCGCAGCTGCGGGGCGGCGTTCTCGACCAGCGAGATCAGCCGCGCGACGGCCCGCGGACGGCCCTGCCGCGCCTGCTCGACCAGCGTCGGCACATCGATCATCGGGGATCTCTCCTTACGAATCGGGGCCGCGGCCCGCTTGTGGCGGTCCGCAGCCCCGAAGGTATGTCAGACGATCAGGCCTTCGGAACCCTGACGATCAGGGCGTCACCCTGGCCGCCGCCGCCGCACAGCGCGGCCGCGCCGACGCCGCCGCCGCGCCGCTGGAGCTCCAGCGCCAGGTGCAGCACCACGCGGGCGCCGGACATGCCGATCGGGTGGCCGAGCGCGATCGCGCCGCCGTTGACGTTGACGATCTCCGAGGAGACGCCCAGGTCCTTCATCGACTGGTGGGCGACGGCCGCGAAGGCCTCGTTGATCTCGATCAGGTCGAGGTCACCGACCTCCAGGCCCTCCTTGGCCAGCGCGTGCTTGATCGCGTTGGACGGCTGCGACTGCAGCGAGTTGTCCGGGCCCGCGACGTTGCCGTGCGCGCCGATCTCGGCGATCCAGCTCAGGCCCAGCTCCTCGGCCTTGGCCTTGCTCATCACGACCACCGCGGCGGCGCCGTCGGAGATCTGCGAGGAGGTGCCGGCGGTGATCGTGCCGTCCTTGGTGAACGCCGGGCGCAGCTTGGCCAGGCCCTCGACGGTGGTGTCCGCGCGGATGCCCTCGTCCTGGCTGAAGACGACCGGCTCGCCCTTGCGCTGCGGGATCTCGACCGGGACGATCTCGGCCTCGAAGACGCCGTTCTGCTGCGCCTTGGCGGCCCGCTGGTGCGAGGCGGCGGCGATCTCGTCCTGGACCTCGCGCGGGATGCCCAGGCGGGCGTTGTGCTTCTCGGTGGACTCGCCCATCGGGATGTTCTCGTAGGCGTCGGTCAGGCCGTCGTGCGCCATCGCGTCCAGCAGCTCGATCGCGCCGTACTTGTAGCCCTCGCGGGACTTCGGCAGCAGGTGCGGGGCGTTGGTCATCGACTCCTGGCCGCCGGCCACCACGATGTCGAACTCGCCGGCGCGGATCAGCTGGTCGGCCAGCGCGATGGCGTCCAGACCGGAGAGGCACACCTTGTTGACGGTGAGCGCCGGGACGTTCATCGGGATGCCGGCCTTGACGGCGGCCTGGCGGGCCGGGATCTGGCCGGCGCCGGCCTGCAGCACCTGGCCCATGATCACGTACTGGACCTGGTCACCCGTGATGCCGGCCCGCTCGACCGCGGCCTTGATCGCGAAGCCGCCGAGGTCGGCGCCGGAGAAGCCCTTGAGCGAGCCGAGCAGGCGCCCCATCGGGGTCCGCGCACCGGCAACGATCACAGAGGTGGTGTTGGTCATGGGACGAGCCCCTTCGCACGTCGTGGCCAGGTGAGGATGCGCTCAATGTACTGACCTGTTACCCGCCCGTCACCGGAGCGACGGTGTGATCGAGCGCACTGGCACTGTCCAGTCAACACCGTGTCAACCCGATCCGGGTGAACCGGGCCGCGCGCCCTGCCGTGTGAGCAGGCTCGCAACCGGCATCGCTGGCGCGCCCAGGCCGCATGCGCTGCACTGTTGCCGTCCCGTTGCCCGCCCCGACCCCGGAGGCCACCGTGCTGACCCGCATCGACCACATCGGCATCGCCTGCCGCGACCTCGACAAGACGGTCGAGTTCTACCGCGCCACCTACGGCTTCGAGGTGTTCCACAGCGAGGTCAACGAGGAGCAGGGCGTCCGTGAGGCCATGCTCAAGATCAACGACACCGGCGACGGCGGCGCCTCGTACCTCCAGCTGCTGGAGCCCACCCGGCCCGACTCCACCGTCGCCAAGTGGCTGGAGAAGAACGGCGAGGGCGTCCACCACATCGCGTTCGGCACCGCCGACGTGGACGGCGACTCCGAGGACATCCGGGCCAAGGGCATCCGGGTCCTCTACGAGCAGCCGCGGATCGGCTCGATGGGCTCGCGGATCACCTTCCTGCACCCGAAGGACTGCGGCGGCGTGCTGACCGAGCTGGTCACCTCCGCCGAGCCGGGCGAGCACGACGCGCACTGAGCCCGCCCGCCGGCTCCGCACGCCCTGAGTGCGTACGCCATCGACTCCGCACGCCGCCGGGCCCGCACGGCCTCCGGCGCCGCCGGCGGGTGCCGCTCCCGGGTGGCACCCGCTGGTGACTCGTCAGTAATGTGGCCCTCTGCCCGGAAATCCCCCACGCGGCCATTCCCCCGCAGGGCGCTCCCACTACAATGCCCAGGTGCGCGAAGACTCCGGGGGACGGGGACGACGAGCACGGCCGAAGACAGGCCCGTCCGCCCTCAGGCGGTCGGCCCGTCGCAGGGGAGTCCATTACGCGGGCACGGCTGAACAGTCGCAGTTCGGATCTGTCACCATTCTCCACAGGCAAGAGTTCGCCCAGAAGTCCACCCGGACGGGGGAACGCGGAACGACCGCGCTCCCACCGGCCAGGACTTCGACGACCGTGGCGGACGCCCCCGGCTGAGCAGGGGTCGTCCACCGGCTGCGGATGCAAGGACCAGTCGGACCGGGGCCCCGGACAGCGGGAGCCCTGGATCGGCCGGGTCGAGGACGCGACCAGGAGATGGATGGGACCGCGGAGTGCGGGGCTACGACCGCTACGAGGTTGACGATCACCTCTCCCAGTTCGAGGCCGAGATGGATCGGACTCGAAAGGAGCGGGACAAGGCCGTCGAGCATGCCGAGGACCTCGCCTACCAGGTGGAGGTGCTCCGGGCCAAGCTGCACGAGTCCCGCCGCATGCTCGCCCAGCCGCGCGCCTTCGACGCCGTCTCGGGCCAGGCCGAGCAGATGCTCCGCACCGCCGAGATGCAGGCCCAGCAGCTGCGCGCCGACGCCGAACGGCAGCTGCGCGACTCGCAGGCCGCCACCCAGCGGATCATGGCCGAGGCCGCCGAGCGCACCGCCCGGCTGGAGGCCGAGCTGGCCGCCCGCCGCCGCCAGCTGGAGGACGAGCTCACCGAGCTGCGGCGCAGCGCCGAACAGCACGTCAAGGAGAACGTCAGCTGGGCCGAGCAGACCCGGGCCGGCCACGAGCAGGAGGCCCAGCGCCTGCTCCAGGAGGCCCGCGCCGAGGCCGACCGGATGATGGCCGCCGCCCGCGCCGAGGCCGCCGCGCTGGCCGACCAGGCCCGCGCGCAGACCGCCGCCGACGTGGACGCCGCCCGCGGTGAGGCCCAGGCCGCCGCCGAGGCCGCCCTCCAGCGTGCCCAGAACGACGCCGAGCGGCTGCTCCGCGCCGCCTCCGAGCAGGCCCAGCAGGCCGGCGCCCAGGCCGCGGCCGACGTCGACGCCGCCCGCGGCGAGGCCCAGCAGCAGCTCGCCGCAGCCCGTGGTGAGGCCCAGCAGCAGCTGGCCGCAGCCCACGCCGCCGCCGAGCAGCAGCTCGCCGCCGCGCAGGCCGAGATCGGCCGGCTCAAGGAGCACGCCGCCGCCGAGCAGCAGCGCGCCCAGGAGGCGCTCGCCCACGCCCAGGCCGAGATAGAGCGGCTGCGCGCCGAGGCGATCGCCGAGGCCGAGCGCACCCGCCGGGAGGCCGCCGAGCTGCGCGCCCAGGCCGAGGCGGCCGCCGAGCAGCTGCAGGCCGACGCCGAGGCCGCGGCCGAGCGCAAGGTCGCCGACGGCGAGGCCGCCAGCGAGCAGCGCTCGCAGACCGCCCGGGCCGAGGTGGCCCGGATGGTCGCCCAGGCCACCAAGGAGGCCGAGGCGATCAAGGCCGAGGCCGCCACCAAGCAGGCCGAGGCCGAGGCCGCCAAGGCCGCCGCCGCCGAGGAGAGCGAGCGGCTGCGGGCCACCGCCGAGTCGGTGGCCGGGGAGCTGCGGGCCGAGGCCGAGGCCGCCATCGCCGAGATGCGGGCGCGGGCCGAGCGCGACGTCGCCGAGCTGCGGGCGCAGGCCGAGGCCGCTGCCGCGCAGCTGCGCAGCGAGGCCGAGGAGGCCGGCCGGGCGGCCGGCGCCAAGGACGCCACCGTCCACCTCGCCAAGGCCGCCAAGACGGCCGAGGAGGTGCTCGCCCGCGCCAACCAGGACGCCGAGACGGCCCGGACCGACGCCGCCACGGAGGCCGAGCGGATCCGCGCCGAGGCCGCCGCCGAGGCGGAGCGGCTGCGCGAGCAGGCCCGGGCCGCCGTCGAGCAGGCCCAGAACGCCGCCCTGGACGACGCCGCGGCCATCCGCGAGCGGATCCAGGAGATGCAGGACGAGGCCGCCCGGCTGCGGGCCGAGGCGGAGGAGCTGCGCGCGCAGGCCGCCGCCGAGGCCGACCGGGTCCGCGGCGAGGCCCGCCGCCAGGCCGTCGTCCAGATCGAGGAGTCGGCGAAGAACGCCGAGGAGCTGCTCACCAAGGCCAAGGCCGACGCGGACGAGCTGCGCGCGGGCGCGGCCGCCGAGATCGAGCGGCTGCGCGAGCAGGCCAAGGAGCAGGCCGCCGAGACCCAGGGGCGCGCCGAGCAGACGCTGGGCCGGGCCCGCGCCGAGGCCGAGAAGACCGTCGCCGCCGCCGAGCAGCAGGGCCAGGACGCGCTCGCCGCCGCCAAGGCCGCGGCCGCCGAGAACCGGGCCGCCGCCGAGCGGGAGACCGCCGAACTGCGCCGCGAGGCAGCCGAGTTCGACCAGCGGGTGCGGACCGAGGCGACCGCCGCCGCGGAGGCGCTGCTGGCCGACGCGCAGGCCGAGGCCGGCGCCGTCCGGGACGCCGCGGTCGCGGACGCCGAGCGGGTGCGTACGGAGGCCGACGCCGAGGCCGCCCGTTCCCGGGCCGAGGCCGAGGCCGCCGCCGACGCGCTGCGTGAGGAGAGCCGGCGCGAGCGCGAGGAGGCCGCCGCCGGACTGCGCCGCGAGCGCGAGGAGACCGCCGAGCAGCTGGCCGCCGCCCGGGCCGCCCGCGAGCAGGCCGAGACGGCCGCGGCGGAGCTGACCGAGCGCACCGCCGTCGAGACGGCCGCCGCCCGGGAGGCCGCCGAGGCGTACGCCGACCGCGTCCGCACCGAGGCCGAGCGGACCGCCGCCGAGCTGACCGAACGCACCGCCGTCGAGACGGCCGCCGCCCGGGAGGCCGCCGAGGCGTACGCCGACCGCGTCCGCACCGAGGCCGAGCAGGCCGCGGCGGAGCTGACCGAGCGCACCGCCGTCGAGACGGCCCGGCTGCACGCCGAGGCCGAGGAGGCCCTGGAGGGCGCCCGCGCCACCGCCGAGCGGCTGCGGACCGAGGCCGAGGCGGCCGCCGAGGCGCTGCGCGAGCGGGCCCGGGCGGACCTCGCACTGGCCTCCGAGCAGGCCGAGACGGTCCGGGCCGAGGCCGGCCGGGAGCTGTCCGAGGCCCGCGCCACCGCCGACGCCGTCCGGGCCGAGGCCGAGGCCGCGCTGGAGCAGGCCCGCGCCGACGGCGCGGAGCTGGTCGCGGCCGCCGGGGCCGAGGGCGCCCGGCTGGTGTCCGTCGCCGAGGACGAGGCCGCCGAGGTCCGCCAGTCGGTGGCCGGGATGCACGAGGCCGCCTCGCAGCAGATCGCCGAGCTGCGGGCCACCGCCGAGGCCGAGGCCGCGGAGACCCGCCGGGCCGCCGAGCAGGACGCCGCCGAGCTGCGGGCCCTCGCGGACCGCGAGACCGCCGAGCTGCGGGACACCGCCGAGCGGGAGACCGCCGAGCTGCGCGAACGGACCGACCGTGCCGTCGCCGAGCAGCACGAGACCGCCGACCGGGAGACCGCCGAGCAGCGGGCCCTCGCGGACCGCGAGACCGCCGAGCTGCGGGACACCGCCGAGCGGGAGACCGCCGAGCTGCGGGCCCGGACCACCGCCGAGACCACCGCCCTGCGCGAGCACACCGAGCTGGAGCTCGCCGCCGAGCGCGAGGCCGCCGAGGCCGAGCTGAGCCGGCTGCGCGCCGAGGCGCGGGCCTACGACGAGCAGCTGCGCGCCGACGCCGAGGCCGAGCTGCGGTCCGCCCAGGACGCCGCCGAGCAGCAGCGCGCCGACGCCGAGGCGCAGGCCGCCCGGACGGTGGCCGCCGCCGAGGAGCGGGCCGCCGCCGCGATCGCCGAGGCCGAGGAGTTCGCGGCCTCGCTGCGGGCCGAGGCCGAGGAGTACGCGCTGGCCACCCGCACCCTCGCGGACGAGTACGACGCGGCCACCCACGCCCGCGCCGACGCGTACGACGCCGACATCCGCGAGGCCGCCGAGCAGTTCGACAAGGCCACCCGCGAGCAGGCCAAGTCCGTGCTGGAGAAGGCGTTCGCCGACGCCGAGGCGCTCGGCGAGGACGCCCAGACCACCGCGCTGGCCACCACCGCCGCCGCCGAGGAGCAGGCGGACGCGATGGTCGCCGCGGCCCGCAAGGAGGCCGACCGGCTGGTCGCCGCCGGCGAGGCGGCCGGCCAGGCCGAGGTCGAGAAGGGCCGCGCCGACGCCGACGCGCTGCTCTCCGAGGCCCGCCGGGACGCCACCGGGATCCGCGAGCGCGCCGAGGAGCTGCGCGAGCGCACCGACGCCGAGGTGGAGGCCCTGCACGAGCGCGCCCGCAAGGAGAACGCGCAGGCCATGAAGTCGGCCGGCGAGCGCGTCGACGCGCTGGTGACGGCCGCCCAGGAGCAGCTGACCGAGGCCGAGGAGCAGGCGGTGGCCACCGTCGCCGAGGCCGAGGAGCGGGCGGCGGCGCTGGTCGCGGCCGCCGAGGACCGCGCCAACGAGCTGACCTCGGAGGCGTCCGCCGAAGCCAGCAAGGTCCGGATCTCCGCCGTCCGCAAGGCCGAGGGCCTGCTGAAGGAGGCCGAGACCAAGCTCGCCGACTCGACCGACCGCGCCGAGGCCCTGATCGTCAAGGCCGAGGCCAAGCTGGCGGCGGCCGAGGCGGAGGCGCAGGAGAAGGTCGAGACCGCGGCGGCCGAGGCGGAGAAGCGGCTGCGGGCCGCCGACGAGGCCGCGGACGAGCAGATCGAGCTGGCGAAGGCGGAGGCCGACCGGCTGCTCAGCGAGGCGCGGGCCGAGGCCGAGCGGGTCACCGACGAGGGCCGGCGCGAGCTGGACGAGCTGGTGCGCCGCCGCAAGGACATCAACACCGAGATCTCCAGGGTGCAGGACGTGCTGTCCGCCCTGGAGGCGTTCGAGGCACCGTCACCGGTCGCCCAGACCAACGGGGGAAGCAACACCAAGAAGGACGGGGGCGCCAAGGCGGGTGCCGGAGTCGGCGCTCCCCGGTCGGGTGGCAATCGCTCCAAGAACGCACCACCCGATTGAGCGGACATTGTCCGCGAGACATCGGCGTTTCGCCGTAGACACTCCGGTACCGTGTCAGGATTCCCTCAACCACCTCAGCGGTTTGACGACAGGAAGCCCAGAACCCCATGAGCGACAGTCACTCCCCTCACGGCTTCGACCTGGTGCGCCGTGGGTACGAGCGCGCCCAGGTCGACGAGCGGATCACCAAGCTGGTGGCCGACCGTGACAGTGCCTTGACCCGGATCAGTGCGCTGGAGAAGCGCATCGAGGAGCTCCACCTGGAGACCCAGACCGCCCAGGCGGCGGTCACCGAGGCGGAGCCCTCGTACGCCGGTCTCGGCGCCCGGGTCGAGAAGATCCTGCGACTGGCCGAGGAGGAGGCCAAGGACCTGCGCGACGAGGCGCACCGCGCCGCCGAGCAGCACCGCGAGCTCGCCGAGGCCGCCGCCCAGCAGGTCCGCACCGAGGCCGAGAACTACGCCAAGGACCGCAAGGCCAAGGCGGAGGACGAGGGTCTGCGGATCGTCGACAAGGCCAAGAGCGACAGCGCCCAGCTGCGCGCCGAGGCCAACAAGGACGCCCAGAACAAGCGCGAGGAGGCGGACGCCCTCTTCGAGGAGACCCGCACCAAGGCCGCCCAGGCCGCGCTGGAGTTCGAGACCAACCTGGCCAAGCGCCGCGAGCAGTCCGAGCGCGACCTGGCGGCTCGTCAGGCCAAGGCCGAGAAGCGCCTGGCCGAGATCGAGCACCGGGCCGAGCAGCTCCGCCTGGAGGCCGAGAAGCTGCGCACCGACGCCGAGCGCCGGGCCCGCCAGACCGTCGAGACGGCCCAGCGCCAGTCCGAGGACATCGTGGCGGACGCGAACGCCAAGGCCGACCGGATCCGCAGCGAATCCGAGCGCGAGCTGGCGGCGCTCACCAACCGCCGCGACAGCATCAACGCCCAGCTGACCAACGTCCGCGAGATGCTGGCGACGCTGACCGGCGCGGCCGTGGCCGCCGCCACGCTGCCGAACGACGACACCATGGGCGTGCCCGCCCAGCAGTCGCGCTGACGCCGCTCCCGCACGAGCCGACGGGCCCTCACCCTTCCGGGGTGGGGGCCCGTTCCGCCGCGGCCGCGGCTCAGCGCGGGTAGGCCCCGTCCGGCCGCTGGTGGCCGCAGCTCAGCTGGTTGCCGTCGTCGTCCGAGACGGTGCCGAACCACGAGGTGCACCAGACCGACACCGAGTCCGGCCAGTACTGCACCTCGAAGGGGTGCCCGGGGCCGTAGTCGCCGTACGAGGTGACGATGAAGGTCTCGCCGGGGCGCAGCCAGTAGTCCTCGCCGAGCGGCTCCAGGGTCAGCTCGACCAGGCTCTCGCCGCGGTTGGTGACGGGCATCCGGCCGGTGACCTCCAGCGCCGAGAAGTCCCAGCTGCCCGGCTCCGCCCTCCGCTCCCCGCTCATCGGCCCACCCGGTCCAGCAGCCGGCGCACGGCGGCGTTGAACGCCTCCGGCGCCTCCAGGGCGCTCAGGTGGCCCACGCGCGGGACGACGGTCAGCTCGGCGTCCGGCAGGGCCCGCACCATCAGCTCGGCCTCGGTGAGCGGCGTCAGCCCGTCCTCGGCGCCCGCCACGACGGCGGCCGGCACCCGCACCCCGGCCAGCACGTCCAGGGCGTCCGGGCGGGCCGCCATCGCCCTTTGCGCCCACGCGACCGCGGCCGGCGGCGCCGCGGCGATCATCCCCTGCACCCGCTCGACCAGGTGCCCGGACTCCGGCCCGAGCTGGCCGGCCGCCACCTTCTCGTCCAGCAGCAGCTGGACGCTGTCGCGGGCCAGCACCGCGGCGGCGATCCGCTCGCGGTTGGCCCGGGCGGCCTCGGTGTCCGCGGTGGCCTTGGTGTTGGCCAGCAGCAGGCCGGCCAGCCGCTGCGGGTGGCGGCGGGCGAAGGCCAGCGCGACGTAGCCGCCCATCGAGATGCCGCCGATCACCGCCCGGTCGATCCCGGCCGCGTCCAGCAGCAGGGCGACGTCGTCGGCGACCGCGTCCAGCGAGGGCTCGCCGGCTCCCAGCTCGGTGCCGCCGAAGCCGCGCTGGTCGGGGGCGAGCACCCGGGCGTCGTGGCCGGTCGGTCCGGGCAGGGCGTCCAGTTGGGCGGACCACATCGAGGCGTTGAGCGGAAATGCGTGCAGCAGCACGAGGGGTGTTCCGGTACCGCTCTCGCGGACCGACACTGCGGAGGGGAGCTGGGTCATGGGCCCACCGTATTCCGGTGTGCCCGGCGGGCCCACTCAGCGGGCCACCCCGTCCGCTTTGTCATAGCCTGACGGAGAGTAAGGGAGCGCGAATGATCGAGTTGCACGACCTGACCAAACGTTACGGCAAGACCCTCGCCGTGGACCGGCTGAGCTTCCAGGTGCCGCAGGGCGTGGTCACCGGGTTCCTCGGCCCCAACGGCGCGGGCAAGTCCACCACCATGCGCATGATCCTCGACCTGGACCGGCCCACCGCCGGCCGGGTCACCATCGACGGCAAGCGGTACGGGCAGCTCAGCGAGCCGCTCAAGTACATCGGCGCGCTGCTGGAGGCCAAGGCCGTCCACCCCGGCCGCAGCGCCCGCGACCACCTGCTCTGGCTCGCCCAGAGCAACCGCATCCCGGTCTCCCGGGTGGACGAGGTGCTCGCCCTGGTCGGCCTCACCCCGGTCGCCCGCAAGCGCGCCCGCGGCTTCTCGCTCGGCATGGGCCAGCGGCTCGGCATCGCCTCCGCCCTCCTCGGCGACCCCGAGATCGTGATGTTCGACGAGCCGGTCAACGGGCTGGACCCGGAGGGCATCCTCTGGATCCGCAACCTGATGAAGCGGCTCGCCGGCGAGGGCCGGACCGTCTTCGTCTCCTCCCACCTGATGAGCGAGATGGCCGTCACCGCCGACCACCTGGTCGTCATCGGCAAGGGCCGGCTGCTCGCCGACATGCCGATGGCCGACTTCATCCGGCGCAACTCGCGCTCCGCCGTCCGGCTGCGCACCCCGCAGCCCGAACGGTTGCTGGACGTGCTGGCCGGCGCCGGCCTGCGCCACGAACCGGGCCCGGGCGGCTCGTACGAGGTGGTCGACGGCGACCTCGCCGAGCTCGGCGAACTGGCCGCCACGCACGGGGTGGTGCTGCACGAGCTGAGCCCCCAACAGGCCTCCCTGGAAGAGGCGTTCATGCAGATGACGGCCGACTCGGTGGAGTACCACGCCGGGGACGGCGAGGGCCGCGACGCGGCCGGCGCACCCGGCACCTGGGGCGCCGGCTGGCAGAGCGGCGCGGCACGGCAGAGCGGCGCGGCACGGCAGCCGGCGTCCAGCGGCACGGAGGAGAACTGAGATGGCGTCCTTCCCGGCGGTCCTGCGCTCCGAGTGGACCAAGATCCGCAGCGTCCGCTCGACGGTCTGGACGCTCGCGCTGGCCTTCGTGGTCACCCTCGGCCTCGGCGCCCTGCTCTCGCTGCTCACCAACAAGAACTTCGAGGAGTTCCGCAGCACCGACACCCCGTTCGACGCCACCGGGACGGCCTTCTCCGGCATCATGCTCGGCGAACTGGCCATCATCGTCTTCGGCGTGCTGGCGGTCGGCAACGAGTACAGCAGCGGGATGATCAGGGTCACCCTGGCCGCCGTCCCGCAGCGCGGCACCCTGCTCACCGGCAAGGCGGTGGTGCTCGGCTGCCTGGCCTTCGCGGTCTCCCTGGTCACCGCGTTCATCACGTTCTTCGTCGGCCAGGCGCTGCTCGGCGAGCACTCCACCAGCCTCTCCGAACCGCACGTGCTGCGCGCGGTGTTCGGGGCGGCGTTCTACCTGACCATGCTCTGCCTGTTCTCGGCCGGCGTCACCGCGATGCTGCACAACCAGACGCTGGCGCTCGGCGTGCTGGTGCCGTTCTTCTTCCTGCTGTCGCCGATCCTCTCGGCGGTGCCGAAGGTCAAGGACGTGGCCCACTACTTCCCGGACTACGCGGGCTCGCGGATGCTGCTGGTGTACGAGCAGCACGGCCAGCCGTACGGGCCCTGGGCCGGCTTCGCGATCTGCCTGGCCTGGACGCTGGCCGCCCTGGTCGGCGGCGCGCTGGTGCTGAAGAAGCGCGACGCCTGACCGTCGCCGGACCGGAGCGCCTCCAGGGACCGGTACCGGCTCAGTACCTGGGGGCGCCGCGGCCGCGCTGGAGGTTGGCGGCCCGGCGCTCGCGGGCGCCCCAGCAGGCGCGGTGCCAGTGCCGCCGGTCGTCCACCCCGGCACCGTGGGCCGGCCAGGCCACCACGTGGCCGACACCCGGCGGGATCTCCTGGTCGCACCCCGGGCAGCGGTAGAACCGGCCGGCCGTGCCGGCCACCGTCTGCACCACCCAGTCGTCGCCCCCGTAGCTCTCGGTGCGGCGCAGCGAGCCGCCGAGCGGGGCGGCCGGCTCCGCGGTCTCGCGGTCGGCGGCGCTCTTGATCCGGTTGCGGCGGGGCGACACGTCGGGCTACCTCTCTGCGGTGGGGTCGGGACCGTCCCAGCCTACGGCCGACGGCCCGCTCCCCGGACGGCTATCGGCCTCTATCACGGCATCGTCCGGCGCTCCGGTGTTTCCCGTGATATCCACCCGTTCTCCCGTGAAATTAGTGGTTCGGCGTGCCATTGGCACATGACATCGGTTACTCACGAGGGGACAGGCGGGGCCCGCAACCCCTGCGCGCACCCGAGGAGGCCCAAGGATGACCAAGACCAGCGCCCGAGCCGAGACCCGCCGGCCCGTCGGGGTCCGCCCGCCCGCCCCCGGCCCGACGCTCGCCGCCACCCCGGTGGCCGCCACCGTCGGCGCCCCGCTGCCCGCCCCGGCCCGCGCGGGCGCGCTCCCCCCGGACACCGCGCCGGTCCGGGTCGGCGCCTTCCTGCTCTCGGCGCAGTTCCCCGGGCAGACCCACGGCGAGGCGCTCGACCGCACCGTCCGCGCCGCCGTCGAGGCCGAACGCGCGGGCCTGGACAGCGTCTGGCTGGCCGAGCACCACTTCGTGCCGTACGGGGTCTGCCCGAACGCCGCCACGCTCGCCGCGCTGCTGCTCGGCCGCACCCGCCGGATCGGCGTCGGCACGGCGGTCAGCGTGCTCTCCACCACCCACCCGGTGGCGCTCGGCGAGCAGGCCGCGCTGCTGCACCTCACCTCCGGCGGGCGCTTCACGCTCGGGGTCGGCCGCGGCGGGCCGTGGATCGACCTGGACGTGTTCGGCAGCGGCGTGGACGCCTTCGAGCAGGGCTTCCCCGAGCGCCTCGACCTGCTGCTGCGCTGGCTGCGCGGCTCCCGGGTGGGCGCGGACGGGCCGCAGTTCAGCTTCCCGGAGGTGGCCGTGGTGCCGCGCGCCACCGAGCCGCCGCGCCGGCCCGAACTCGGTACCTGGCTCGGCCTCGGCGACCAGTCCGGGCTGCTGCGCTTCCCCCGTCAGCGGGTGGACGCCGACGGCTCCGGCGAGGAGCCCGGCACCGCGGGGCGCCCGGCGGCCGGCCCGCCGGTGGTGGTCGCCTGCACCTCCCCCGGCGGGGTCCGGCTGGCGGCCGAACGCGGGCTGCCGATGCTGCTCGGCATGCACTCCGGCGACGAGGACAAGCTCGGGATGCTGGAGCTGTACCGGACCGCCTGGCTGGCCGCCGGGCGCGGCGAGGAGCAGCTGCGCCGGGTGAACCGCCAGCACGTCGCGGCCGGCGTGGCCCAGGTGGACGACCGCACGTCGACGGCCCGGGCCACCCTGCTGCGGGCGATGCCCGGCTGGTTCGAGTACGGGCTCGGCGCGCACCGCACCGTCGACGGCCGGGAGCGCAAGATGCGCGACCCGCACCAGTACACCGAACTCCTCTGCGACCTGCACGCGGTGGGCACGCCGAAGCAGTGCGCCGACCGGCTGCTGGCCACCGCCGAGCGGACCGGGATCCGCCGCTTCGCGCTGCTCGCCGAGGGCAGCGGAGACCGCGAGGCGACCCTGCACAACATCGCCCGGCTCGGCTCCGAGGTGCTGCCGCAACTCGGCTGAGGCCCGTGCGCGACGGCCCGGCCCCGGCGAGCGGGCGGGTCACCGGGCAGCGCCCGGGCCGCCCCTCCCCCTCGGCGGGGGCGGGGCGGCCCGGTGGCGGTGGCGGGCGCCGGGAGGCGCTCCCGAAGACCGGTCAGCAGTCGCGGAGTTCCTCGGACTGGTTGAGCAGCTGCTCCCGGACGGACGTGAAGCGCTCGAACCGCGCCTCGTTGGAGTCCGACGGCAGGAACACCGCCACCCGGTGACAGTTCTGGAAGGCCAGCCGGACGCCGAAGTGGCGCTGCAGCGCACCCCGGATCGCGTCGCTGGCGAGCGCCCGGAGGAGCTGGCCGCGGGCCTGCTCGCTGGGCGGCGGTACGTGGTTGTCGGCGAAGTCGGTGCCGTCGACCTTCGCCTGGGCGACCAGCGAACTGATCAGCTCCCAGGCGTACGGCAGCGAGACGCGGACGCAGTCGACGAATTCCCGCTCGTCGACCTCGCCCCGCTCGGCCTTTTCCAGCAGGGCCGGTGAGACGTCGAGCGACATGGGTTCTCCTCTCGCGGTCCACCCGCGCGGCGGCTCGGGTGGTGATGCGTGGTCCAAGCTGAAGGTGAGGGTGGGCTTCGCACCTGGTGTCCGGAACGCCGTCGGACGGCTGTTTCCGGCACCGTGCGGAGGCGTCGGCGCCGAGGACCTGTCGAGGGACGTGTCGGCGGCGCCGGCCGCTCAGAACAGCGTGGCAGTCAACGGAGGGCCGGGCCGGTCATTCCTTCGGATTGCTCCGGAAATACGCCCCTGTGCACCAGATTGGCCTGATCCCGTCGGACCGTTCATCTGAAGTCTCCGTCCCCGTTGACAACGATCCTGCGAGCATGCCGTCACACACCGTAGCGGGCCGAGGGCGGGCGCGCCAGAGTGCCGACCACCAGTTGGCCGGATCGCCGAGCCTCCATGTTCGCGGGCTTCGCGGATTCTTCACCCGGTCGTCGCGGAATCGCATCAACTGGCCCCGGTGGGCTAGCGTGGTCGACCGTGCGTCTCGTAATTGCCCGCTGCTCAGTCGACTATGCCGGTCGGCTCTCCGCCCACCTGCCCTCCGCCACCAGGCTCATCCTGGTCAAGGCCGACGGCAGCGTCAGCATCCACGCCGACGACCGCGCCTACAAGCCGCTCAACTGGATGTCCCCGCCGTGCGCCCTCAAGGAGGCCGACGGGGTCTGGACGGTGGAGAACAAGGCCGGCGAGAAGCTCATCATCACGTTGGAGGAGGTGCTGCACGACTCCTCCCACGAGCTCGGGGTGGACCCGGGCCTGATCAAGGACGGCGTCGAGGCGCACCTGCAGGAGCTGCTCGCGGACCGGATGGAGGTGCTCGGTGCCGGCTGGTCGCTGATCCGCCGCGAGTACCCGACCGCGATCGGCCCGGTCGACATCCTCTGCCGCGACTCCGACGGCGCGACGGTCGCCGTCGAGATCAAGCGCCGCGGCGAGATCGACGGCGTCGAGCAGCTCACCCGCTACCTGGAGCTGCTCAACCGCGACCCGCTGCTCGCCCCGGTCAAGGGCGTCTTCGCCGCGCAGGAGATCAAGCCGCAGGCCCGCGTCCTGGCGACCGACCGCGGCATCGGCTGCGTGGTGCTGGACTACGACGAGCTGCGCGGCATCGACGACGACAAGCTGAAGCTGTTCTGACCCGGGACCTCCCGGCGCTCACGACCCCGACGGTGTGGCACTCCCCGATGGAGAGGCCGTCCCCGTCGGGGTCGTCGCACTCGGGGTGGGCGAACCGGCCGGAGACGTCGTGCTGGGTGCGGGGCTGGGCTGGGTGACCGGGACCGACGGCTGCGGCTGCCCCGGGGCGGGCGGCTGCGGCTGCCCCGGCGCCGGTGGCTGAGGCTGGCCGGGCGGCTGGGACTGCGCGGTGGTCTCCCCGGGGCTCGGCGACCTGCTCGGCTTCTTCGACGCCGACGCCGACGCCGACGGCGAGTGCGAGGCCCCGCCGGTGCTCGCCGACGGCTCCGGGCCGGACTCCTCCGCCGCCGGGGAGCCGCCCTGGCCCTCCTCACCGCCGGAGCCGGTCGCGGACGGGCTGAGGCTCGGCCGGGGCGTCGGCCGGCTCGTCGGCAGACCGCTGCCGTCGTCCGTGCCGCTGCGCGGGCCGGTGCCGCGGTGCTCCTCCGGGCCGGCCACGCTCAGCCCGACCGCCGTGCCGAGGACGCCGAGCGCCAGCACCGCCGCCGAGGCCGCGATCGCCGTCCGCCGGTTGCGGCCGCCGGTGCCGGGGGTGGTCTTGAACCGCCAGGGCACCTGCGCGATCGCCCGGATGACGGGCCGTCGCGGGGGCACCGGCCCGGCGGGGCCGGCGGCGGGCAGCTGCCGGCCGTCGGCGCGCAGCAGGTCGAGCATCCGGCGGGCGCCGGCGACCCCGCGCTGCTCGCCGAGGGCGGCTCGCAGGGCCAGCGCGCTCTCCAGTTCGGCGGCCGCCCGCGAGGGCTCCCGGACGCACATCGCGTGGACGCCCAACTCGTGGTGGAACCAGGCCTCGTCGGCCCGGGAGCCGGTCTGCCGGGCGGCCTCCAGGCCGAGCAGCAGGGCGCGCTCCCAGGCGCCCCAGCGCAGCGCCAGCGCCAGCGCCGGGCCGGCGGCCCGGGCGAGCCGGACGACGGCGGCGTGCCGGCCGGCGGCGCGGTCCGCCAGCAGCACGCCGATCACCACCTCGGCCTCGGCCGCGATCTGCTCGGTGGAGACCGAGCTGTGCCCGACCCACCAGGCGAAGTGCTGGGCGGCGCCGTCCATGCTGGTGCCGGCCGGCCAGTGCGGGACGAGCAGTTCCAGCGCGCCCGCGGTGAGCCGGTGGTGGCCGCCGATGGACACCGCGAGCCCGGCGTCGGCGAGTTCGTGCAGGGCGCTCTCGCCCTGGCCGACGTCGATCAGCGCGGGCAGGTGCGGCGCCGTCGGGCACTCCCCGCCGAGCGCCACGGCGAGCCGCAGGACGGCCTGGGCCGGCTCGCTCAGGCCCTCGGCGAGCCGGACGGCGGGTGAGGCGCTCTCGGCGACGGACGGCAGCGGCACCGTCCGGCGCAGCTCGCCCTCGCGGACCGCCGGGTCCGGGTCGTGCTCGGGCGCGCGGACCGCGCCGAAGACGTCGAGCCGGTCCTCCTCGGCGGCCACCAGCGCGTCCACCGCGACGTCCCGCTGCCGCAGCAGCGCGGCGGCCTGGACGAAGCGCAGCGGCAGCCCCTCGGACTCGAACCAGAGGTCGACGGCCCAGGCCTTCTCGGCCGCGTCCAGCGGGCGGCCGGCCAGCCGGGCGGCGAGCGCGAGGCAGGCCGGGCGGGAGAGGCCGGCGACCAGGTGGTCCTGGAGGCGGGAGTCCGCGGGCAGCGGCGGGCTGTCGGGGGCGACGGAGATCAGGAAGGCGCACTTGGGGGCGGCGGCGAGCAGCTCCTCCAGCTCGGGGCCGGCCGGCTCCACCTCGTCGATCACCACGACCGCGCCGACCCGGCCGAGGTGCTCGGCGAGCTGGCCCGGGTCGGGGCGGAAGCCGGGGGCGTGGTGGGTGGCGGCGAAGAGGTCCTGGAGCAGGTCGGCGGCGGTGCGGCGGTGGCCGCAGAGCTGGACGACGCCACCCGGCGCGAGGTCGGCGGCGGCCTCGGCGACGGCCGACAGCAGCGCGCTGCGGCCGGAGCCGGCCTGGCCGACCAGGCGTATCGAGCGCCCCTCGGCGAGCAGGCCGAGCAGCTGGGCTATGTCGGCCTCGCGGTCGAGCAGCGGCAGGTCGGCGGGGCCGGCACCGAGGGCGAGCGGACCGACCGCGCGGCCGGGGCCGCCGACCGGACCGCGGGCGGGTTCGCTGCGCTCCGTCCGGCGCGGACGGGGGCGCCACTCCTCGGGGCAGGGACGGACCTCGGAGCCCTCCGGAGTGCCGACGGTCACCAGCAGGCCACCGGTGACCAGCTCACCGCCCCGGGTGCGTACGGCCTCCTGCCGGAACTCACCGGATGGCTGTCCCACGATCTGCTCCGCCCCTGTTCGCCGACGACTTCGCGCGGCCGCTTCCGGGCCGGGGCCCCTCCCCGCCCAAGGCTGAGGGCGCTGGAGTGCGGCCCGGCGGCCGTCTTCTGACGGCAGACTCTTGCACATCCGCGCCCGGCCGCGCAGCGCGGTCCCGCCCCTGACCGCGGCGCCACGCCGGGATCGCCGGAACGCGAAGGGGAGAGGAAGGGCGGAGGGGACGCGGAAGGCGAAGCGGAGGAGCTAGGGCGTCCCGAAGGCGGGCAGGGTCGCGCCGCGCGGCTCGGCGACGACGCCCTCGACGGCGAGGATGCGGTGCAGCCGGGTCGCCACCAGCAGCCGCTGCAGCTGGGCCGGGACGGAGCGCAGCACCAGCCGGCGGCCGATCCGGCCGGCCCGCCGGTGCGTGCCCATGATCACGCCGAGGCCGGTGGCGTCCCAGAACTCCAGCCGGGTGAGGTCGAGGACGAGGTCGCCCAGCCCGCCGTCGACGGCCTGGTGCAGCCGGACCCGCGCGTCGGCGGCGGTGCGCACGTCGAGGCGGCCCTCGATGGCCAGCGCGGCGTGGTCGCCCGTGATGCGCATGGTCTCCTCCTCCGCCTGGCGGGTCACTGGTACGGGTTGTCCCGCCCCGGGCCGCGCCTGGTCCGGGAACGGGTGTCCAACGGTGTCCATCCGGGCGGGCCTGAAGCCCCGCGCCCGGGCCCGGCCGCGGCGTCGTCAGCCTGGGCCGGGTTCCCCCTCATCTGACGGTGAACCAGGTCCGCAGGTTGCTGGTTCCGGCCAGATCTGAAGCAACTTCACTCGTCCGAGGGAATATACGCAGGAACTCTCCACACCTACGCTCGATTACCGCCCAAATCACCCGTCTGCGGCACCCGGCGTGAGGAAACTCACCCGTCCTCGGCAGGACGGGCCGTACGATGCTCCGATCGCACGGCCCGTCCGGTCACTCCGCTTCGTGGCTCACTTGCCCGGGTACGGGTAGAAGCCGCGGCCGCTCTTGCGGCCCAGGTCACCGGCGGTGACCATGCGCGCCATGATCTCCGGCGCGGCGAACTTCTCGTCCTGGGTCTCGGCGTAGATGTTCCGCGCGGCGTGCAGCAGGATGTCGACACCGGTCAGGTCCGCGGTCTCCAGCGGGCCCATCGGGTGGCCGAAACCGAGCCGGCAGGCGGTGTCGATGTCCTCGGCGGTGGCGACGCCCGACTCGTACAGCTTGGCGGCCTCGACGACCAGCGCGGTGATCAGGCGGGTGGTGACGAAGCCGGCCACGTCACGGTTCACCACCACGACGTCCTTGCCGACGCCCTCGGCGAAGGCGCGGGCGCGGGCCAGCGTCTCGTCGCTGGTCTTGTAGCCGCGGACCAGCTCGACCAGCTTCATCAGCGGCACCGGCGAGAAGAAGTGCACGCCGACGACCGACTCGGGGCGCTGCGTGGCGGCGGCGATCCGGGTGATCGGGATGGCGGAGGTGTTGGAGGCCAGCACGGCGCCGTCCTTCGCGAGCTTGTCGAGCTCCTTGAAGACGCCCTCCTTGACCTCGAGCTTCTCGAAGACCGCCTCGACCACGATGTCGGCCTCGGCGACCGCGCCCAGGTCGGTGGTGGTGGTGATCCGGCCGAGCGCGGCCTCGGCGTCCTCGGCGCTGAGCCTGCCCTTGGCGACGAACTTCTCGTACGAGGCGCGGATGCCCGCGAGGCCGCGCTGCAGCGCCTCCTCGGTGACGTCCCGCAGCACCACCGGGTGCCCCGCCTGGGCGGACACCTGGGCGATGCCGGCCCCCATCAGGCCGGCGCCGATCACGGCGATCTGCTGGCTGGACGCATTGCTCATGGCTGGGTCTCCCGGATGCCGTCGCCGCCCTGCGGGCGGGCCCTGAAGGCGGCTCAGCGCAGGGGTCACCCGCAAGAGCCGCGTCGCTCTATTCTCCCGCCTCGCTCCCGCTCGGCGGTCGCATTCGCGAAGCGCGCAGCTGTTCGGCTCCGTTCGCTCCGCTCGCTACGGGCGGACTCTAACGCCCCTCACGCGCCCGTGGTGCCATCCGAGAGTGTGATCTGCGCCCGAACCCGCCGACGGGGAGCGCCGCGGTCAGATGGTCAGATGCCCAGCCCGAGGTCCTGGGCCAGGATCGCCGCCTGCACCCGGCTGCGCAGCCTCAGCTTGGCCAGGATCCGGCTGACGTGGGTCTTGGTGGTCGCCTCCGCCATCGCCAGCCGCCCGGCGATCTCGCCGTTGGAGAGCCCGGCGCCGATGCACGCCAGCACCTCGCGCTCGCGCGGGGTGAGCCCGGCCACCGCCTCCTGGACGTCCGGCCCGACGGTGCGCCCCGGGCGGGCGAAGCTGCCGATCAGCCGCCTGGTCACCGAGGGCGCCAGCATGCCGTCCCCGCGCGCCACCGTGCGGATCCCCTCGACCAGCGTGTCCGCCTCCAGGTCCTTCAGCAGGAACCCGGCCGCGCCGGCCCGCAACGCGCCGTAGACGTACTCGTCCAGGTCGAAGGTGGTCAGCACCAGCACCTGGGCCGCTCCGGCGGCCACCACCTGGCGGGTCGCCGAGACGCCGTCCAGCCGGGGCATCTGCACGTCCATCAGCACCACGTCGGGCCGCAGCTCCAGCGCGAGCCGCACCGCCTCCTCGCCGTCGGCGGCCTGCCCGACCACCTCCAGGTCCGGTTCGGCCCGCAGGATCATCACCAGCGCCGCCCGGACCGCCGCCTGGTCCTCCGCCACCAGCACCCGGATCGTCATGCCCGCCCCTTCCCGCCCTCGGTCACCAGCGCCCGCGGCAGCACCGCGCGTACGCTCCAGCAATCCCCCTCCGGACCGGCGGTGAAGCTGCCGCCGAGCAGCCCGGCCCGCTCCCGCATGCCCACCATGCCCGCCCCGGCGCCGGGCAGCTCCCGGCCCGCGCCGCGGCGGTACGGGCTGTCCACGGCGATGCACAGCTCCTCCGGCCGGTACTCCAGCTCCACCCGGACGTGCCCCGGCCCGGCGTGCTTGAGCGCGTTGGTCAGCGACTCCTGCACGATCCGGTACGCCGCCAGGCCGACCGGCACCGGCAGCTCCCCCCGGTCGCCACGCTCGGTGAGCGCGAACTCCAGCCCGACGTCCTGGCCGGCCGCCCGGGCCTTGGCCAGCAGCGCGTCGACGGCGTCCAGGTCGGGGGCGGCGTAGGACTCGTCGGCCTCTCCCCCGCCGCTGTCGCGCAGCAGCCCGATCATGCGGCGCATTTCGGCCAATCCCTGGACGCTGTTCGCCCGGATCACCGTGAGCACCTCCACCAACGGGTCGTCCTCGGCCCGCCGCTGGCGCCTCGCGACCGACTGCGCACCGGTGGCGTGGATCGCGATGGCGGACAGGTGGTTGGCCACCACGTCGTGCAACTCCCGCGCCATCCGGGCCCGTTCGGCGACGACCGCCTCGCGCCGGTCCATCTCGGACAGCAACGCGGTCTGCTCGGCCCGCAGCCGCTGGGCCACCGCCTCCTCGCGGTGCTTGCGCACCAGGTCCCCGGTCCAGACCGGCGCGAGGTAGATCAGCGTGGTGAGCACCACCACGGCCACCGCGTTGGACGCGTCGCTGTAGACCAGCACCAGCGAGGAGAGCACGAGGACCGAGGCCGCGCCGGTCAGGTGCAGGATCCGCGACATCCTGGGGCTGCCGTAGAGCACCGCGGCGTACAGCAGGTCCGTGTACATCAGGCTGGTCGCCAGCAGGGCGCCGCAGAAGATGCTGGCGGCGAAGGCGAGGCCGCCGAGGGTGACGGTCAGCACCGGCCTGGTCCGCCGGAGCAGCTCCAGCGCGGCCATCACCAGCAGCGGCGGGACGGCCGCCCAGCGCGGGATCGCCGAGGCGTGGTCGTACACCTTGAGGGCGATCAACAGCAGCCCGCCGAGCAGCCCGAAGAGCGCGATCGCCCGGTCTTCCTGCCGCGGGGTGAGTGTGGGTCTGGGCACGACCACCATCAGATCATCCCCGGACCGCCGCCCGGCTCCGGTCGGCGGAGGAGCCGCGGTACATCGAAAGATGCAGACCCGGCTCGGCTCCGGCGACGACGACGCGCGGGCCCGGCTCCGGAAGGCTGGAGGCACCGTCGAGAGCTGCGGAGTTCACCATGATCGTCACCCTCGTCCTCGCCGCCGAAGTCGCCTTCTGGGTGGTCCTCGGCCTCGGGCTGGCCACCCGCTACCTGCTGCGGTGGCGCACGGTCAGCACCGTGCTGCTGGTCGGGCTGCCCGTGATCGACCTGGTGCTCTTCCTGCTGACCCTGTTCGACCTGCGCGGCGGCGCCACCGCCTCCTGGACGCACGCGCTCGCCGCGAGCTACCTGGGCTTCTCGGTGGGCTACGGGCCGTCCGTGGTCCGCTGGGCCGACGCCCGCTTCCTGCACCGCTTCGGCGGCGGCCCGAAGCCGCCGCCCGCGCCCAAGTACGGCGCCGCCCGCAGCCGCCACGAGTGGCAGGTCTGCCGGCGCACCCTGGTCTCCGCGGCGATCACGGTCACCCTGATCACCGCGCTGAAGGTCTGCACCGACGCCCCCGGCACGGAGGTGTTCACGCAGTGGTACTGGAAGCTGGGCCTGGCCGCGCTGATCAACACCGCGGTCGCGGCCAGCTTCACGATCTGGCCCAAGGAGCCCCCGGCCGGCGCGATCGTCGAGGACGGCCGGGTGGTCGGCTGGAAGATCCCGGAGAGCCGGCCCTAGCGGTTCTCGCCCGGCACCCAGAGGACGTCGCCCTGCTCCTTGTTGGCCGTCCGGGCCAGGATGAACAGCAGGTCGGAGAGCCGGTTCAGGTACTTGGCGGTCAGCGGGTTGACGCTGTCGCCGTGCACGTCGATGGCGGCCCAGGTGGCCCGCTCGGCCCGGCGGACGACCGTGCAGGCCAGGTGCAGGTACGCGGCTCCGGGGGTGCCGCCGGGGAGGATGAAGCTGCGCAGCTTCTCCAACTGCTCCAGGTAGTGGTCGCAGTCGGCCTCCAGCCGGTCGATGTAGGACTGCAGCACCCGCAGCGGCGGGTACTTCGGGTCCTCGACCACCGGGGTGGCCAGGTCGGCGCCGACGTCGAAGAGGTCGTTCTGCACCCGGGTGAGCACCGCTGCGATGTCCTCGGCGAGACCCCCGGCGGCGATCGCCACCCCGATCGCCGCGTTCGCCTCGTTGGTGTCGGCGTACGCGACCAGGCGCGGGTCGGTCTTGGTCGTACGGCTCATGTCACCGAGCGCGGTGGTGCCGTCGTCGCCGGTACGGGTGTAGATGCGCGTCAGATTGACCATGTCCCCACCCTAGCGACGCGGTTAAGCCACGTTAACCCGCCCCGGGGCTCCCGCCGCTACGCGACGTTGACCCGCTGGCCGGGCGGGGCGGCCTCCAGCCACGCCAGGAAGCCGGTCAGCGCGTCCTCGCTCATCGCCAGCTCCAGCGGGGCGCCGTTGTGCAGGCAGCGCAGCACGACCGAGCCGGAGAGCAGCGCCAGCTCCTCCTGGCCCTCGGGGTAGCGCCGGCCGAGGACCTCGATCTCCCGGCGGGGCAGCACCTTGCGCGGGCGCGGGGCGTACGAGAAGACCCGGAACCACTCGATCGAGTCACCGCTGTAGCGACCGATACCAAAAACCCACCCCTTGCCGTCGGTCTGGGGGACCGGGGCGGAGGTGGGCTTGCCGTTCTCGTCGAGGTCGGGCTGCGTCGAGGCGTCGGCGGGCATTTTGAGCCGGTAACTGCAGTCGAACGTGCCACCGACACGCTGGATGACACGGCGGCGTACCGCGAACGCGACCAGGCCGATCACACCCAGCGCCACGACCGCCGCACACACGACAAGGGCGAGGACCATGCTCACCTACCTCCTCGCTACCCGCGTTCCCCGTATCGGTCGGATCAGGCGACCGCGTTGACCTACCAACTGAGACGACAGTCCCGGGGTCACGCTCACGCGTCCCCGGGACCGTCGGTCGACCCCGCTAGAGGGTCTGGCGCACTCAGGCGTGGGCCTTGAGACCGCGCGCCGCGAACAGTCGCACCTCGGCGCGACGCTCGGCGTGCTCGTCCAGGTCCGACTTCGCCTTCTCCAGTGCCCGCTCGGCACGGGCGACATCGATCTCGTCCGCCAGCTCGGCGATCTCCGCGAGCAGAGACAGCTTGTTGTCGGCGAAGGAGATGAAGCCACCGTGCACCGCGGCGATCACGGTGCCGCCGTCCACCGTGCGGATGGTGACCGGGCCGGTCTCCAGCACGCTCAGCACCGGCGTGTGACCCGGCATGATGCCGGTGTCACCGGAGGCCGTACGGGCGACGACGATGGTGGCCGCACCGGACCACACCTTGCGGTCGGCTGCGACCAGCTCGACGTGCAGCTCAGCCAACGTGGGCTCCTAGGCTCATGCAACCCCCGATTACTCGGGAGTTTCGGTAAGAATAACGGCCCCGCGCCCCCGGCATGAAACCGGCGGCACGGATTTGACCGGAATCACAGCCGATGCGACGTGAGGGGTGGTCCCCAGGCTCGGGGGCCACCCCTCACGGTCACTCAGCTGCTACCGGCCGCGATTACTTCTTCGCCAGCTCGGCGGCGTTCTTCTCGAGGTCCTCGATGCCACCGCACATGAAGAAGGCCTGCTCCGGAACGGCGTCGTACTTGCCGTCCGCGATCGCGTTGAAGGCCTCGATGGTCTCCGACAGCGGGACGGTCGAGCCCTCGACACCGGTGAACTGCTTCGCCACGTAGGTGTTCTGCGAGAGGAAGCGCTCGATGCGGCGGGCACGGTGGACCGTGACCTTGTCCTCCTCGGACAGCTCGTCGATACCGAGGATCGCGATGATGTCCTGCAGGTCCTTGTACTTCTGCAGGATCCCCTTGATACGGACGGCCGTGTCGTAGTGGTTCTGCGCGATGTACCGCGGGTCGAGGATGCGGGACGTGGAGTCCAGCGGGTCGACGGCCGGGTAGATGCCCTTCTCCGAGATCGGGCGCGACAGAACGGTGGTCGCGTCCAGGTGGGCGAAGGTGGTGGCCGGCGCCGGGTCGGTCAGGTCGTCCGCGGGGACGTAGATCGCCTGCATCGAGGTGATCGAGTGACCGCGGGTCGAGGTGATGCGCTCCTGCAGGAGGCCCATCTCGTCGGCCAGGTTCGGCTGGTAGCCCACCGCGGAGGGCATGCGGCCGAGCAGGGTCGACACCTCGGAACCGGCCTGGGTGAACCGGAAGATGTTGTCGATGAAGAGGAGCACGTCCTGCTTCTCGACGTCACGGAAGTACTCCGCCATGGTCAGCGCGGACAGCGCGACGCGCAGACGGGTGCCCGGCGGCTCGTCCATCTGGCCGAAGACCAGCGCGGTCTTGTCCAGAACGCCCGAGTCGACCATCTCGTCGATGAGGTCGTTGCCCTCACGGGTGCGCTCGCCGACGCCGGCGAACACCGACACACCACCGAAGTTCTCGGCGACGCGGTAGATCATCTCCTGGATCAGAACGGTCTTGCCGACACCGGCACCACCGAACAGACCGATCTTGCCACCCTGGACGTACGGGGTGAGGAGGTCGATGACCTTGATGCCGGTCTCGAACATCTCGGTCTTGGACTCGAGGTCCTTGAAGTCCGGGGCCTTGCGGTGGATCGGCCAGCGGACCTCGACCTGCTTGTCGAACTCCGCCTGGTCCACGTTCAGCACGTCACCGAGGGCGTTGAAGACCTTGCCCTTGGTGATCTGGCCGACCGGCACGGAGATGGCGGCACCCGTGTCGGTGACCTGCGCGCCACGGACCAGGCCGTCGGTCGGCTGCATCGAGATGCCGCGGACCAGGCCGTCGCCGAGGTGCTGGGCGACCTCGAGGGTGAGGGTCTTCTTGCCGGTGCCGTCGGGGTTGTCCACCTCGACGTGCAGGGCGTTGTACATGTCCGGGATCGCGTCGACGGGGAACTCCACGTCGACGACCGGGCCGATGACCCGCGCGACGCGGCCCGTCGCCGTGGTCGGCTCAACAGTGGTGGTCATTCTCATTCGCTCCCGCGGCTGGCGTCAGCGAGCGCGTTGGCGCCACCGACGATCTCGCTGATTTCCTGGGTGATCTCGGCCTGACGGGCCGAGTTGGCAAGCCGCGTGAGCGACTTGATGAGCTCGCCGGCGTTGTCCGTCGCGCTCTTCATCGCACGCCGGCGAGCGGCGTGCTCGGAGGCGGCCGACTGCAGCAGCGCGTTGTAGATCCGGCTCTCGACGTACCGCGGCAGCAGCGCGTCGAGGACGCCCTCCGCCGACGGCTCGAAGTCGTACAGCGGGAAGATCTCGTGCTTGGCCTTCGACTCGTCGCTGAGCTCGACCTCGTCCAGCTTCAGCGGCAGCAGCCGGGCGTCGACCGCCGTCTGCGTCAGCATCGACTCGAACTTCGTCGAGATCAGGTGGAGCTCGTCCACGCCGCCCGTCTCGGCCGTGAAGGCCTCGATCAGGTCGACCGCCACGGCCTTCGCGTCACCGTAGGTCGGCTTGTCGGAGAATCCCGTCCACGAGCCCTCGACCGGGAGGTCGCGGAAGCTGTAGTACGAGACGCCCTTGCGGCCGACGATGTACGTCACCACGTCCTTGCCCTCGTCGCGGAGCTTCGCACTGAGCGTGAGCGCCTGCTTGATGGCGTTGGTCGAGTAACCGCCCGCCAGACCGCGGTCCGCCGTGATCAGCAGAACGGCGGCCCGGGTGGCGTTCGGGTTCTCGGTGGTGAGCGGGTGCTTGGCGTTGGACCGGGTGGCCACCGCCGTCACCGCCCGGGTGAGCTCATCGGCGTACGGAGTGGAGGCGGCCACCGCGCGCTGCGCCTTGACGATGCGCGACGCGGAGATCATCTCCATCGCCTTGGTGATCTTCTTCGTCGCGGTGACAGAGCGGATCCGGCGCTTGTAGACCCGAAGCTGTGCTCCCATGGGTCGTTACGTCCTTTCCCTCGCTACCGGACTCAGGCCTGCTCGGAGAGCAGCTTGCCGTCGGCGGTCTGGTAACCCTGCTTGAAGGCGTCGATCGCGGTGGTCAGCGCGTCGACGGTGCCGTCGGCGAGCAGACCGGTCTCGACGATGCCCGCCAGCAGGTCCTTGTGCTGCAGACGGACGTGGTCCAGGAACTCGCGCTCGAAGCGGCGGATCTCGGCGACCGGGACGTCGTCCAGCTTGCCGGTGGTGCCGGCCCAGATGGAGACGACCTGCTCCTCGACCGGGAACGGCTGGTACTGGCCCTGCTTCAGCAGCTCGACCATGCGCGCACCGCGCTCCAGCTGGGCCTTGGAGGCCGCGTCCAGGTCGGAACCGAAGGCGGCGAACGCCTCCAGCTCACGGTACTGGGCGAGGTCCAGACGCAGGCGGCCGGCGACCGAGCGCATGGCCTTGATCTGGGCGGAGCCACCGACGCGGGAGACCGAGATGCCGACGTTCACGGCCGGGCGGATGCCGGCGTTGAACAGGTCGGACTCCAGGAAGCACTGGCCGTCGGTGATGGAGATGACGTTGGTCGGGATGTACGCCGAGACGTCGTTGGCCTTGGTCTCGATGATCGGCAGACCGGTCATCGAGCCGCCGCCGAGGGCGTCGTTCAGCTTGGCGCAGCGCTCCAGCAGGCGGGAGTGCAGGTAGAAGACGTCACCCGGGTAGGCCTCGCGGCCCGGCGGGCGGCGCAGCAGCAGGGAGACGGAGCGGTAGGCCTCGGCCTGCTTCGACAGGTCGTCGAAGATGATCAGGACGTGCTTGCCGTCGTACATCCACTCCTGGCCGATGGCGGAGCCGGTGTACGGGGCGAGGTACTTGAAGCCGGCCGGGTCGGAGGCGGGAGCAGCCACGATGGTGGTGTACTCCAGCGCGCCGGCCTCCTCCAGGGCGCCGCGGACGGACGCGATGGTGGAGCCCTTCTGGCCGACGGCGACGTAGATGCAGCGGACCTGCTTCTCCGGGTCGCCCGAGCGCCAGTTGTCGCGCTGGTTGATGATCGTGTCGACGGCCACCGCGGTCTTGCCGGTCTGGCGGTCACCGATGATCAGCTGACGCTGGCCACGGCCGATCGGGGTCATCGCGTCGATGGCCTTGATGCCGGTCTGCAGCGGCTGCTTGACCGACTTGCGGGCCATGACGCCGGGGGCCTGCAGCTCCAGGGCGCGGCGGCCGGTGGAGGCGATGTCGCCCAGACCGTCGATCGGGTTGCCCAGCGGGTCCACGACGCGGCCGAGGTAGCCGTCGCCGACCGGGACGGAGAGGACCTCGCCGGTGCGGCGCACCGTCTGGCCCTCCTCGATGCCGCTGAACTCACCGAGGACGACGACACCGATCTCACGGGTGTCGAGGTTCAGCGCGAGGCCGAGCGTGCCGTCCTCGAACTTCAGCAGCTCGTTCGCCATGACCGAGGGCAGGCCCTCGACCTTGGCAATACCGTCCATGGCCTCGGTGACCGTGCCGACCTCTTCACGCGAGGCCGCGTCCGGCTGGTACGACTGGACAAAGTCGGCCAGCGCGTCCCGGATCTCCTCCGGACGGATCGTAAGCTCCGCCATCAGGCTTCCCTGCTCTCCTAGTTTGCGATCCTCGGCCCGCCATTGAGGGCCGCAAGTATTCGACTCTCGGCCGGGTCTCTCGAACCGGCCGTACGATTTGCCGGCTCCGGTGGAGCCGGTTCCCGACCGAGGGTCGGATGTGCTTCGGTGCTCAGCCTTCGAGCGACTGGCGAGCGCCTTCGAGGCGGCTCGACACGGTGCCGTCGATGATCTCGTCACCGATCTGGACCTTGACACCGCCGACGACCTCGGGGTCGACGTCGATGTTCAGGTGCACCTGGCGGCCGTACAGCCGGCCCAGAGCACCCGACAGGCGCTCCTTCTGGCCGTCCGACAGCGGCACCGCGGTGGTGACCAGGGCCACCACGCGCCCGCGCCGGGCGGCGGCGAGCTTCGAGTAGGACTCCAGGCCCTGTTCCAGGCTACGGCCACGCGGGTTGTTCACCAGGGCGGTGACCAGCCGGACGGTGCCCGCGTTGGCGCGGCCGCCGAGCAGCTTCTTGATCAGCGCGGCCTTGGCGACGGCACCGGCCTTGGGCTCGGTCAGCGCGGCGCGCAGCTCCTGGGAGCCGCTCACCACCCGGCCGAACCGGAACAGCTCGTCCTCGACGTCGTCCAGGACACCGGCCTTGTCGGCGGCGATGACCTCGGCGTACGCGGCCAGCTCCTCCGTGGCGTCGACCAGGTCGCGCGCGCCCGACCAGCGGGAGCGGACCAGGCCGGAGACCAGGTCGAGGGTCTCGCCGGAGACCTGGCCGGTCAGCAGCGAGGAGACCAGCTGGGCCTTGTCCTGGCCCGACCGGGACGGGTCGGTCAGGACGCGGCGCAGCGACACCTCGCGGTCCAGCAGGACCGTGACGGCGGTGAGCTCCTCGGCGACCTTGGCCGCGTCCACCGAGGTGGAGTCGGTCAGGCTGTCGAGGTTCTGCCGCCCGGCGGCGAGGGCCTCGCGGCTAGCGCCGATCACTTGGCCGCACCCTGAGCAACGGCGGCCTTGGCCTCCAGCTCATCCAGGAAGCGGTCGATGACACCGCTCTGCCGCGCGTGGTCCTCCAGGGACTCGCCCACGATGCGGGAGGCCAGCTGCGAAGCGAGCGAACCCACGTCCTGGCGCAGGGCGGCGGTCGCCTGCTTCTTGTCGGCCTCGATCTGGGCGTGGCCGGCGGCGACGATGGCCTCGCGCTGGCGCTGGCCCTCCTCGCGCATCTCCGCGAGCTGGGCGGCGCCCTGCTCGCGAGCCTGCTCGACGATCCGAGCGGCCTCGTGACGCGCCTCGGCGAGCTCGGCGCGGTACTGCTCAAGCAGGGCCTGGGCCTCGGCCTGAGCGGTCTCGGCCCGCTCCATGCCGCCCTCGATGGCGTCCCGGCGCTCCGACAGCACCTTCTCGATGCTGGGGAGGAGCTTCTTGCCGAGCAGACCGAAGACGATGAAGAAGCAGAGCAGGCCGATGATGATCTCGGGCCACGCGGGAAGGAGAGGATTCATCTTCTCCTCGGCCGCGAGCTGCGCCGCGAACGTCATATCTGGACCTTCCTCGAAAGGGTCTACGGCAGGATTACTTGTTGCCGAAGACGAACGGCATGACGATGCCGATGAGGGCGAGCGCCTCGGTCAGCGCGAAGCCGATGAACATGTTGGAGCGGATGAGACCGGCGGCCTCGGGCTGACGGGCCATGGCCTGGACACCGTTACCGAAGATGAGACCGACGCCGATGCCGGGGCCGATGGCGGCGAGGCCGTAGCCGATGGAGGCGACGGAACCGTAGACAGTGCCCTCAGCGAGGAAGCTCATTGCAGTTGTCCTTTGCAGGGGTGGTGAACCGGTGGTGATTGGCCACCGGGCGATCCGGGAGTTGGTTCGGGGTGGGGCCGCGGCCCCTGGCTCAGTGCGCCTCTTCGAGGGCACCGGCGATGTAGCTGCTGGCCAGCATCACGAAGATGTAGGCCTGCAGGAACTGGACCAGCAGCTCGAAGGCGGTCAGCGCGACGGCGACGACGAACGAGGCCGAGCCGTACAGCGCGCCCAGGCTCGGGCTGAGCAGGTACCAGGAGGCGATGGAGAACATCACGATCAGCAGGTGGCCGGCGAACATGTTCGCGAAGGCTCGGACCGCGAGCGTGAAGGGACGCACGAAGATGTTCGAGAAGAACTCGATCGGCACCAGGATGAACATGACCCAGCCGGGGATGCCCGAGGGCCAGCAGAGGTTCTTCATGCCGCCGACGAAGCCGTGCTTCTTGAAGGTCAGCGTCATGTAGGTGATCCACACGACGCCGGCCAGACCCGCCGGGAAGGCGATCGCCGCGGTGACCGGGAACTGGGCGAACGGGATGATCGACATGATGTTCATCAGCCAGATGAAGAAGAACATCGAGACGAGCATCGGGACGTACTTCTCGCCCTTCTTGCCGATCGTCTCCAGCACGATGGACCGCTTGACGAAGTCGTAGCCGATCTCACCGACCAGCTGCAGCTTGCCGGGGACCAGGCGCGGCTTGGCGAAGGAGGCCCAGAAGAAGACGACCACAAGCACTGCGACGATCATCGACAGCAGCATCGGCTTGTTGAAGTAGAAGCTGCCGATCGTGAAGATCGGCTCGAAGTCGAACTCGTTCAGGCCCGGGGCCGGGAAGCCGCAGCCGGCGTCCCCGAAGTGGCAACTGCCTGAGGCGAGGTACGTGAGCTGATCAGCACTCACCACGGACTCCTTCGTCGTGACGCATGGTTACGGCAACCTCGGTGTGTCGGCGTGGCCTGCGACCACGGAGCGGCACTGGAACTTGATGGGTTTCTCGCGGACCCCGCGCGGCAGCGAGCTGCGCCACTGCGGGACCATCGAAGACTGCGCGGATCCGGGGGGCGATCCGTCCACCTATCGGACAGACCTGGCCGCTTCCCGTACTCCGTTGTTGCGACGGACGATAGCAGCCCGTCAGTGCGGCATAAACACCGCCCCCCTCGTTGGGGGGACAGCTGGGCCCCGTCACTGTTGACGCCCCTTGTCCGACGGCTTGTCGGCCTTGTTTTCGGAGGCGTCGGGGTTGACGTAGAAGGTCTTGGCCTTCAGTGCGCCGCGCACCTGGAAGCCCGTCCAGATCAGGGCGCAGCCCAGCAGCGTGAAGGCGAACGCCTGCCGGTTGAAGAGTTCGGTGTTCTTGAAGACCGCGAGGACGATGCCGACCAGCAGGATCTGAGTGGTGTAGACCAGCAGCGCCGCGGCCATCATGATGTGCGGGTTCGACCTGGTCAGCCGGTCGAGGGCGACCTGGCCGGAGCTGAAGAAGGCCATCACCAGCAGCGTTCCGAAGAGGGCGCCGAGCAGTCCCTTGCCACCCGCGACGGCAAAGGAGATCACCATGGCGATGATCCCGGCGACCGCAGTGGGGATCGCGGCGCCTCGGAGGATCCGGGCGTCGTTGGACGGCATGTCGGCAACTCCGGCGGCATGTCGATGTGGCAGGGGGACGGGCACAGAACGTGGTGGGTGACACCGGACCGAGGGGGCCCGGGCCGGCCGCTCGGCGGCGAGCCCGTCGAGGGAGACCGGCCAGGGACGGAAGTCATCCACCTGTGAGGTCTTTCGGCGTGTTCTCGGTACTCGTGAACGGTATCACAAACTATTTGATGAGAGCTTTACCATGAATGTGTGGTACCTGTCACACTGACGGCCCAACGGTGCCGCCGTACGGGTGAAGCATCTTGACGTCGCGTCAGCTCACCTACCGGTTGCGGCCACCGAAGTGACCGCGGCCGCCGGCCGTCGAGTTCTTCGGAAGTTCACCCAGCAGTTCCTTGTCCTTCGCGGACAGCTCGGCCATCGGCGCGGAGGTGGGCGCGGTCACCGCGGGGTCGGCCCCGGCGGCCGGCGCGGCACCGCGGGCCGGACCGCGGCGCCGGTAGCGCGGCGGGACGAAGGCCTGCACGGCGCGCGGCGCGCGCGGGCGGAACCGCGGGGTGAGCAGGACGACCAGGCCGACCAGGCAGAGCCCGGTCAGGGTCAGGATCACCGTGCGGCCGGTGTTGGTGACCGAGAAGGCGACGGTGCCGAAGGCGATCAGCGCGGCCCAGAAGTACATGATCAGCACGGCCCGGCTGTGCGAGTGGCCGACCTGGAGCAGCCGGTGGTGCAGGTGGCGCTTGTCGGCGGCGAACGGCGACTGGCCGGCCCAGGTGCGGCGGACCACGGCGAGCAGCAGGTCGGCCAGCGGCAGCGCGATGACGGTCAGCGGCAGCAGCAGCGGGATGTAGATCGGGACGAGGGCGTGCACGGTGGCGGTCTGCGAACCGGTGGTGCTGGTGATCAGGTCCGGGTCGACGCGGCCGGTGATGGAGATCGCGGCGACGGCCAGCATCAGGCCGAGCATCATCGAGCCGGAGTCGCCCATGAAGATCCGGGCCGGGTGCAGGTTGTGGGCCAGGAAGCCCAGGCACATGCCGATCAGCAGCACGCTGAACAGCACGGCGGGGGCGGCGTCCGTGATCGTGTAGCCGTACCAGAGCCGGTACGAGTACAGGAAGAAGGCCATCGCGGCGATGCAGACCATGCCGCCGGCCAGACCGTCCAGGCCGTCGATGAAGTTCACCGCGTTGACCATGACGACGACCATGACGACCGAGATGACCATGCCCTGGGTCGGGCTCACCGCGACCGCGCCGACACCGGGCACCGGCAGGGTGATCACGGTGACCCCCTGCCAGACCATCACGCCGGCCGCGATCATCTGGCCGCCCAGCTTGACCAGCGCGTCCACGCCCCACTTGTCGTCGAGCACGCCGAGCAGCCACATGATCCCGGCGCCGGAGAGCAGCGCGCGGATGTCGGTGCCCTGGGAGAAGACCTTGGACAGGTTGTCCAGCTGCGAGGCGACCAGGATGCCCGCGCAGAGGCCGCCGAACATGGCGATGCCCCCGAGCCGGGGCGTGGGCTCGCGGTGCACGTCACGGGCGCGCAGCGGCGGCATCGCGCCGGCCGCGATGGCGAACTTCCGGACCGGGCCGGTCAGCAGGTAGGTGACGGCCGCGGTGCAGAACAGCACCAGCAGATACTCACGCACCACTGGCCTCCTGCAGCACTGTCCGACGGGTGGGTACCGAAGGTACTCCCGTGCCTGTCCGGGGTTCGAGGTGCGTCGCCACGCCACACACCTTATTGAGTCGGACGCCCGGAACGCGCATCGCGGTTCGCCCTACCGGGTAGGTGGTCCGGATACCCGCCTACCGGCGGTCGGCGAAGGCCCCCGCGATCTCCCGGACCCGGGCGCCGATCCGCACGTCCGTCCCCCCGGCGAGCAGGCGTCCGACCAGGCCGGCGATCTCGGCCAGTTCGGCCTCGCCCATGCCCTGCGAGGTGACCGTCCCGGTGCCGAGCCGGATCCCGGAGGCCTCGGACGGCGGTGCCGGGTCGTACGGCAGGGCGCACTTGCCGAGCATCAGCCCGGCGGCGGCGCAACGGCGCTCGGCCTCGGCGCCGCTGACCCCGAGCGGGCCGACGTCCGCGGTCACCAGGTGGGTGTCGGTCCCCCCGGTCAGCGGGCGCATCCCGGCCTCCGCGAGCCCCGCGGCCAGGACGCGCGCCCCCGCGACGGTGCGGTGGGCGTACGCGCGGTACTCGGGGGTGGCCGCCTCGGCGAACGCGACGGCCTTGCCGGCCACCTCGTTCATCGCCCCGCCGCCCTGGCTGAACGGGAACACCGCCCGGTCGACCCGCTCGGCCAGCTCGGCGGTGCAGAGCAGCAGGCCGCCGCGCGGGCCGCGGAGCAGCTTGTGGGTGGCGGCCACGGTGACGTCCGCGTACGGCACCGGGGAGGGCGCCACGCCGGCCGCGACCAGGCCGGTGGTCTGCGCGGCGGCGGCGATCAGGTAGGCGTCCACCTCGTCGGCGATCTCCCGGAAGGCGGCCCAGTCCGGGTGCCGCGGGTGCGAGATGGACCCGGCGACGATGGCCTTGGGGCGGTACCGGTGGGCCAGCTCCCGGACCTCGTCGAGGTCGGTCAGGCCGTCCTCGCGGCGCACCCCGTAGCCGACGAAGTCGAACCAGCGGCCGGAGAAGTTGGCCCGCGAGCCGCAGCTGAGGTGACCGCCGTGTTCGAGCGACATCGCGAGCACCACGTCGCCCGGCCGCAGCAGCGCCGCGTACGTCGCCAGCATCGCCGAAGTGGCCGACCGGGGCTGGACGTTGGCGTGCGGGGCGGAGAACAGGGCGCGGGCCCGGTCGATCGCCAGCAGCTCGGCGGCGTCCGCCAGCGCGCAGCCGGTGTGGTGGCGCCGGCCGGGGTAGCCCTCGGCGTACTTGTCGATCAGCGGGCCGCCGAGCGCGGCCAGCACGGCCGGGCTGGTGAGGTTCTCCCCCGCCAGCAGCTGGATGCTCTCGGCCCGCCGCTCGGCCTCGGCGGCGAGCAGGTCGGCCAGCTGCGGGTCCGCCCGGCGCAGCACCTCGGACGCCCACCGGCGCCCCGTCGTCTCGGAGGATCCGGTCGCGGCATCGGTGACGGTCATGGCGGAGCTCCCGGGCAGCGTGGGGCGGCGTTCCTCCAGCGTATGACCGCCCGCCCCGGGCGGCTCGCCGACGCGGTGAGCGGTGCACCCGCCCGGGCGCAGGCCGGCGTCCAGCGGCGAGAGGGCGCGCCGGTGCCGAAAGGGAGGAGCGAGGAGGCACCGAGGTACGAGGGGCATCGGAGCGACGACCGTCGGCACCGGGACCAGCGCCCGGTGCCGCTGTCAGGGGCGCAGCGCGGGGACGCCGGTGAGGGCGGTGACGACCGGGTCCACCGCGTGGAATATCTCCTCGCCGCAGTTGCGGAACATGCCGATCGGGGCGCCGTACGGGTCGTGCACCTCGTCGGACTCCGGGCTGGCGGCGAGCAGCCAGCCGCGCAGCGCCGCCGCGGCCCGGACCAGGGCGCGGGCACGCTCGGTGACGTCGGCCCCGC
The DNA here is from genome assembly GCF_042677465.1 of Kitasatospora sp. NPDC127111. Taxonomy (NCBI): domain Bacteria; kingdom Bacillati; phylum Actinomycetota; class Actinomycetes; order Kitasatosporales; family Streptomycetaceae; genus Kitasatospora; species Kitasatospora sp. NPDC127111. Next base: position 45,644 of record NZ_JBHXTG010000005.1, on the reverse strand, counting down.
GGCGCGGGTCGGGCAGGGTGCCGGGGTCTATCGTCCGCACCAGGCGGGTGAACTCCTTGAGGGTGAAGGTGCGCAGCCCGGCCTCGTGCCCCATCGAGATCACCTGGGCGCGGTGGTCCAGGGTCGCGGTGAGCACCAGGTCGGCCTCGACCACGTGCTCGTCCAGCAGCTCGCGGCCGGTGAAGCCGCCGCTGTCGGCGCCGTACTCGTCCAGCACCGTGGCGGCGTGCTCCTCCATCGGCGCGCCCTCGTGGCCCCAGGTGCCGGCGCTCTCCACCAGGATCCGCCCGGCCACCCGGGGGCTGAGCCGGGTGTCCAGCTCACGCCGGGTGAGCCGCTCGGCGATCGGCGAGCGGCAGATGTTGCCGGTGCAGACGAACAGGATCCGGAAGTGGTCCAGCGGCCTGGGGCCCACGCTCAGGTACGGCGATATGCCGGGCCCGGCATGGAGGGAGGCGGCCGTCAACTGCCGGCCTCCAGGTCGGGGACGACCTCCCTCAGCTGCTCGGCGCTGATCGCGCCGGCCCGCAGCAGGACCGGGACCTTGCCCGTGACGTCGACGATGGAGGACGCGGTGGCGTGGTCGGCCGTGCCGCCGTCCAGGTAGACCGAGATGGCGTCGCCGAGCTGCTGCTCGGCCTCGTCGCAGGTGGACGGCGACGGGCCGCCGGTCTTGTTGGCGCTGGAGACGGCGAGCGGGCCGGTGGTGTTCAGCAGCTCGATCGCGACCGGGTGCAGCGGCATCCGGACGGCGACGGTGCCCCGGGTCTCGCCGAGGTCCCAGCGCAGCGAGGGCTGGTGCCGGGCGACCAGGGTGAGCCCGCCGGGCCAGAAGGCGTCGACCAGCTCCCAGGCCTGCTCGGAGAAGTCGGTGACCAGGCCGTGCAGGGTGGTCGGCGAGCCGACCAGGACCGGCGAGGGCATGTTGCGGCCGCGCCCCTTGGCGGCCAGCAGGGCGGCGACGGCCTCCGGCGAGAAGGCGTCCGCACCGACCCCGTACAGGGTGTCGGTGGGCAGCACGACGAGTTCGCCGCGGCGGATGGCCGAGGCGGCCTCGCGCAGGCCGGTGGCGCGGTCCCCGGCGTCGGCACAGTCGTAGCGGCGGCTCATCGGTGCGGTCCCCTTCCGGAATGGCTCATGACATCCACAGCACGGCCGTGCGAGCGGTCGTACGGCACTCGACGGTTCACAACGACGCCCTTCGGGCGGTCGTGAAGCGCGGCCGGTTGTTCAGGTCGCGGTGGTCGGCGGTGTCCGTCCAGCCGCCTTCCTCGTTGAAGATCCACGGCACCTGGCCGCCCTGGGTGTCCGCGTGCTCGATCACCACGGCGCCGCCCGGGCGCAGCAGCCGGGCGGCCACCCGCTCGATGCCGCGGATGGTGTCCAGCCCGTCCTCGCCGGAGAACAGCGACATCTGCGGGTCGTGGTCACGGGCCTCCGGCGCGACGTACTCCCACTCGGTGAGCGGGATGTACGGCGGGTTGGAGATCACCAGGTCGAACCGGCCGTCCCAGGAGCGGTCGTCCTCGAAGGCCTTGGTGGCGTCGCCCGCGTGCAGGGTCACCCGGGCCCGGTCCGAGCTGGCCTCGATGTTGCGCCGGGTGTACCGCAGCGCGCCCTCGTCCAGCTCGAAGGCGTGCACGGTGGAGCGCGGCAGCTCCTGGGCGAGGGCCAGCGCGATGGCGCCGGAGCCGGAGCAGAGGTCGACCACCAGCGGCTCGGCGACGTCCATGTCGCGGACGGCGTCTATGGCCCACTCGACGACCGACTCGGTCTCCGGGCGGGGCACGAAGACCCCGGGGCCGACCTCCAGCTCCAGGTAGCGGAAGAACGCCCGGCCGGTGATGTGCTGGAGCGGCTCGCGCGCCTCGCGGCGGGAGACGGCCTCCCAGTAGCGGGCGTCGAAGTCGGCGTCCTTCACGGTGTGCAGCTGGCTGCGCTTGACGTTGTGGACGTGTGCGGCGAGCTCCTCCGCGTCGAAGCGCGGCGACGGCACGCCGGCCGCGGCCAACCGCTGGGTGGCCTGGGCCACCTCGGCGAGCAGCAGGTTCACGTACGACCTCTTGTTTCTGCGCTGCGGCTTCTCTAGTGCGTCTGCGGGGTGCGTCTGCGGGCCGGGCGCGGGTCTCAGCCCTGCTGGGCCGCGGCGAGCTTGGCCGCCGCGTCCGCGTCCACGCAGGACTGGATCACCGCGTTCAGGTCGCCGTCCAGGACCTGGTCCAGGTTGTACGACTTGAAGCCCGTGCGGTGGTCCGAGATGCGGTTCTCGGGGTAGTTGTACGTGCGGATCCGCTCGGAGCGGTCGACCGTGCGGACCTGGCTGCGGCGCGCGTCCGAGGCCTCCCGCTCGGCCTCCTCCTGCGCGGCGGCCAGCAGCCGCGAACGCAGGATGCGCATCGCCTGCTCCTTGTTCTGCAGCTGGCTCTTCTCGTTCTGGCAGGAGGCCACGATACCGGTCGGAAGGTGGGTGATCCGGACCGCCGAGTCGGTGGTGTTGACCGACTGGCCGCCGGGGCCGGAGGACCGGTAGACGTCGATCCGCAGGTCGTTGGCGTGGATCTCGACCTCGACCTCCTCGGCCTCGGGGGTGACCAGCACGCCGGCCGCGGAGGTGTGGATGCGGCCCTGCGACTCGGTGGCGGGGACGCGCTGCACGCGGTGCACGCCGCCCTCGTACTTCAGCCGGGCCCAGACGCCCTGGCCGGGCTCGGCGTTGCCCTTGGTCTTCACGGCCACCGAGACGTCCTTGTAGCCGCCGAGGTCGGACTCGTTGGAGTCGATGATCTCGGTCTTCCAGCCGATCCGCTCGGCGAAGCGCAGGTACATCCGGAGCAGGTCACCGGCGAACAGCGCGGACTCCTCGCCGCCCTCGCCCGCCTTGATCTCCAGGATGACGTCCTTGTCGTCGCTCGGGTCGCGCGGGACGAGGAGCAGGCGCAGCTCCTCGGTCAGCTCCTCGCGGCGGGCCTCGGAGTCCTTCACCTCGGTGAGGAACTCCGGATCCTCGGCGGCGAGTTCGCGCGCGGCATCGATGTCGTCGCCGGCCTGCCGCCACTCCCGGTAGACCCGGGTGATCGGGGTCAGCTCGGCGTACCGCTTGGCCAGCTTGCGGGCGTTGGCCTGGTCGGCGTGGACGGACGGGTCGGCCAGCCTCGTCTCGAGGTCGGCGTGCTCGACGAGGAGCTCTTCGACTGCCTCGAACATGGGGTGGCCTTCTTCCCGTGGGTAGCGGTGGTGGGGGTGGCGGGGCGCCGGGGCGCCGGGAGACGCGAACGGCGCCGGCCCCCAAGCGCCCCCGGAACGAGTACGGGGGCACCGGGAACCGGCGCCGAGGGAGCGCTAGGCCTTCGCGCTGTGCTGCTTGCCGAAGCGGGCCTCGAAGCGGGCCACGCGGCCACCGGTGTCGAGGATCTTCTGCTTGCCGGTGTAGAACGGGTGGCACTGCGAGCAGACCTCGGCGCGGATCTCGCCACTGGTCTCGGTCGAGCGGGTGGTGAACTCGTTGCCGCAGGTGCAGGTCACGCGGGTGACCACGTACTCGGGGTGAACGTTGGGCTTCAAGGGGTTCTCCTAGGTTTCGGGAGGGCACCGGGTCGGCGACTGGAGTGCCGCACGTGAACCGGGACCGACGGACCAGTCTGCCAGGACCGGCCGCTTCTTCCCAAACCGGGTGGTGCCCCGGGATATTCCGGGCCGCGCTCAGCGGCCCGCGCCGGTCCCGGCCGGGGGCCTCGCGGCGGTGGCGGGGGCGGTGACGGGGACGCTCGCGGCGGCGGAGGCGGCGGGGGCGCTCGCCACGGCCTGGGCGGCGGCGCTGGGGCCGGCCTGGGCCGGATTCTCCGGCTGCGCCTCCAGCACGGCCTTCGGCAGCGGCCGGTCGGCCTTGAGGGCCGCCCAGAGCTGGTCGGCCTGCGGCTGCTGCGGGACCACCCGGTTGGGGTCGCTGGGGGCCGTCACGACCGGCAGGGTGACCATCGAGAGCTGGTCCGGGCCGATCCCCTTGAGCTCCTGGGCCAGCCCGACCAGCGAGTTCACCGAGGCCAGCGCCGAGTCGGTGGTGATGGAGCGGGTCAGGGTGTCGCCGACCGACCAGAGCTTGACCGGGTTGCCGAACAGCCCGATCCCGCCGGTCTGCCGGAGCAGCGACTTCACCATCTGCTTCTGCAGTTCGATCCGGCCGAGGTCGCTGCCGTCGCCGACCCCGTGCCGGGTGCGGACGAAGGCCAGTGCCTGCTTCCCGTCGAGGTGGTGCTCGCCGGCCGCGAGGTCCAGCCCGCTGTCCTGGTCGTGGATCGGCACCGTGGTGGTCACGGTGGCGCCTCCCAGGGCGTCCACGACCCGGGCGAAGCCCTCGAAGTCGATCTCGACGTAGTGGTCCATCCGCAGCCCGGTGAGCTGCTCGGTGGTCTTGACCGCGCACGCGGCGCCACCGGTCTCGTACGCGCTGTTGTACATCGCGCGCTTGGCCGCCAGGGTCGGCCGGCCGGTCGCGTCGGTGCACTCGGGCCGGGCGACCAGGGTGTCGCGGGGTATGGAGACCACGTCGGCCCGGGAGTGGTCCTGGTTGACGTGCACCACCATCGCGGTGTCCGAGCGGGCGGTCTCACCGGTGTCGCCGCCGGCCAGCTGGCCGTTCAGGCCGTTCCGCGAATCCGAGCCCAGGACCAGGACGTTGAACGAGCCGTCGGTGGCGGACGGCGGCCGGGCGGTGCCCAGCCGGGCGTCGATGTCGACGCTCTTGATGTTCCCGTTGAGCTTGAAGTACGCGTAGCCGGCCGCCCCGGCCCCGAGGACGACGAGCGCGGCGGACGCGCCCGCGGCCACCCGCAGGACCCTGCGGCGGCGACTCGGAACCCTCGTGTGCTCGACCATAGGCTCCAGAGTAAATCGGACAACATGATCCAAAGACCTTGATATGTCCCAACCCTGGAACAAGCGCCCGCAACACGCGCGGAACCCCGGTCCGCTCGCGCGAACCGGGGTTCCGTGCCGGTGAGTTGCCCGGGTACGGTCAGTCGCCGGACCCGGGGGTCGTCTTGGCGATCTGCATCAGGAACTCGGCGTTGGACTTGGTCTGCTTCATCTTGTCCAGCAGCAGCTCGATCGCCTGCTGCGAGTCGAGCGCGTGCAGCACCCGGCGGAGCTTCCAGACGATGGCCAACTCCTCGTTGCCCAGCAGGATCTCCTCCTTGCGGGTGCTCGAGGCGTCGACGTCGACGGCCGGGAAGATGCGCTTGTCCGAGAGCTTCCGGTCGAGCTTGAGCTCCATGTTGCCGGTGCCCTTGAACTCCTCGAAGATCACCTCGTCCATGCGCGAGCCGGTCTCGACCAGCGCGGTGGCCAGGATGGTCAGCGAGCCGCCGTTCTCGATGTTGCGCGCGGCACCGAAGAACTTCTTCGGCGGGTACAGCGCGGTCGAGTCGACACCACCGGACAGGATGCGGCCGGAGGCCGGCGCCGCCAGGTTGTAGGCGCGGCCGAGGCGGGTGATCGAGTCCAGCAGGATCACCACGTCGTGGCCCAGCTCCACCAGGCGCTTGGCGCGCTCGATGGCCAGTTCCGCGACGGTGGTGTGGTCCTCCGCCGGGCGGTCGAAGGTCGAGGAGATGACCTCGCCCTTCACCGACCGCTGCATGTCGGTGACCTCCTCCGGACGCTCGTCGACCAGGACGACCATCAGGTGGCACTCGGGGTTGTTGTGGGTGATCGCGTTGGCGACCGCCTGCAGCACCATCGTCTTGCCGGTCTTCGGCGGCGCGACGATCAGACCGCGCTGGCCCTTGCCGATCGGCGACACCAAGTCGATGATCCGGGTGGTCAGCACGCCCGGGTCGGTCTCCAGGCGCAGCCGCTCCTGCGGGTACAGCGGGGTCAGCTTGTTGAACTCCGGGCGGCCGCGGCCGCTCTCCGGGTCCATGCCGTTGACCGAGTCCAGCCGCACCATGGCGTTGAACTTCTCGCGGCGCTCGCCGTCGCGCGGCTGGCGCACCGCACCGGTGATCGCGTCGCCCTTGCGCAGGCCGTTCTTGCGGACCTGGGCGAGCGAGACGTAGACGTCGTTCTGGCCCGGCAGGTAGCCGGAGGTGCGCACGAACGCGTAGTTGTCGAGGATGTCGAGGATGCCCGCGACCGGGATCAGCACGTCGTCCTCGCCGACCTGCGGCTCGGCCACGCCGGCCTCGAAGCCCTCGCGGCGGCCACGGCCACGGCGGTCGCGGTAGCGGCCGCGGCGGCCACGGCGGCCGTCACCGAACTCGTCGTCCTCGTAACCGCCCTGCTGCGCCTGCGGCTGGGCCTGCTGGCCGCCCTGGCGGCCCTGCTGCTGGCCGTCGGCCTGGCCGCCCTGCTGCTGGCCGCCCTGGCGGTCGGCACGGTCCCGGCGGTTGCGGCGGTCGCGACGCGACTCGCGGCCCTCGCCCTCCTGGGCGGCCTGGGCCTCGCCGGCCTCCTGGCGGCCCTCGCGCTCGCCGCCCTCGCGGCGGTCGCGACGGTCCCGGCGGTCGCGGCGGGTCTCGGTACGACCCTCCTCGCGGCTCTCGAAGCCACGGGTCTCGGCCGGGCGGGCCTCGGCCTGCTTGGCCTCGGTGACGACCGCGGCGGGCGTCTCGGCGGCGGCCTCGGCCACCGGGGCGCCGGCGGCCGAGGTGGCGCGGCGGCGGGTGCGCTCGGTGCGGGCGGGCGCGGCGGTCTCGGCGGCGGCCTGGACCGGGATCTCGATCTGGGCCTGCGCCTCGGCGGCGGCCGGGGCCTCGGCCTGCGCGGCCTTGGTGCGGCGGGCGGGCTTCTCGGCGGGCTCCGCGGCGTCCGCCTTGGCGGCGGTGCGCTTGGCGGGGGCCGGGGCGGTCGCGGTGGCGCCGCCGGCGGCGAGCAGCGGGTCCCCGCCGCTCTTCTCCTTGATGGCCTCGATCAGCTGGCTCTTGCGCAGGCGTCCCGTGCCGCTGATCCCGAGCGTCGAGGCGAGCTTCTGCAGCTCGGCCAGGACGAGGCCGTCCAGGCCCGCGGCGGCGGTACGACGGCGCCGGGCCGGGGCGGCGGGGGCGGCGGCTGCGTCCGACGCTTCGGCGTCCGGGCGCGCGCCCATCAGATCGGTGGTGTCGCTCACTAAGGGTCCTTCCCTGGAGCGGACGTCGGCCTGTCTGGCTCGGCGACCGGTTGTGCTGTCCTGACCAACGCTCGACTGCGTCGGTCCGAGGCGGTGATCCCCCGGATGGCGGAAGCCAGTCGGGAGAGAGCTGCGAGGTGCGGTGCGTGAAGCACGGGTGGTGCTGAGTGGCGCGATGGGATGGTCGCGTGACCCTCCCCCGGCCTTCGGCCGGGTGGTACCCCCACCCCGGCCTCGGCCGGGTGGTACCCCCACCCCGGCCTCGGCAGAGGGGCGTATCCCCACGCTGCCCGCGAAACCCGGTCCCCGTCGCGTGACGGTGGACCGCGCTCCGCCCGTCCTGGCCTCGAGGTGGGAGGCCGCGGGTGGGAGTCAGGTGCCGTCACGGCTTCGGGATGCGGCCGCATGTCGCGCAGGCAGGCTGCGTACGCGCTGCGGTGGGCTCCCGGAGAATCGTCGCCCCGTACATCGCCTGGACTCCGCTGGTGCGGAGTGCTGGGATCGGGACGCGGCGCACCGAGCCCCGGAGGGCACCTGGTGCAGCAATGAGGTTAACACTACCGACCCCCTGAGACATTCCCCAGCCTTGCGCTTGCCAATCGTGTCCGGACGGCCCGGCTCCGGACGGGCCGGTCCGGGCCCGCGGACGCACGGCCGGACCCGGCGCCGGCCGCCGTACCCCCGGCGGGCCGGCCCGGACGTGCGGGCCCGGAGGTGCCGCTCAGACGTCGAGCGGGAGGACCGAGGCCCCGGTCCGGTCGAGTTCCAGCCGGTGCGCGGCGAACACCGGGCCGCCCGCGCCGTGGTCGCCGGCGAAGGCCAGCACCTTGTCGGCGCCCGCCTCGTCGGTGAGCGCCAGTACGGTCGGGCCGGCCCCGGAGATCACCGCGGGGACGCCCTCCGCGCGCAGCGCCCCCACCAGCGCCGCGCTGTCCGGCATCGCGGAGGCCCGGTAGTCCTGGTGCAGCCGGTCCTCGGTGGCGGCGAGCAGCAGCTCGGGCCGCCGGGTCAGGGCCTCCACCATCAGCGCGGCGCGGCCCGCGTTGACGGCGGCGTCGGCCAGCGGGACGGTCTTGGGCAGCAGGCCGCGGGCGGTCTCGGTGAGCACCTCGGTGGCCGGTACGAAGACCACCGGCACGACCTGCGCGGACGGCTCCAGGGTGACGGCCCTGGCCGACTCCTCGTCGGTCCAGGCCACGGTGAAGTTGCCGCGCAGACAGGCCGCGACGTTGTCCGGGTGGCCTTCCAACTCGGAGGCGAGGGCCAGCAGCGCGTCGTCGTCCAGGGCGGACGGGCCGCCGATCGTCACGGCCCGGGCCGCCACGATGCCGGCGCAGATCGCGGCGGACGAGGAGCCCAGGCCCCGACCGTGCGGTATGCGGTTGGCACAGACCACTTCGAGCCCGCGCGGCTGGCCGCCGAGGCGGTCGAAGGCGGCGCGCATCGAGCGGACCACCAGGTGGCGCTCGTCGCGGGCCAGGGTGTCGGCACCCTCACCGGCGATGTCGACGGACAGCCCGGAGTCGGCGACCCGGACGACCACGTCGTCGTACAGACCCAGCGCGAGTCCGAAGGCGTCGAAGCCGGGGCCGAGGTTGGCACTGGTCGCGGGAACCCGGACCCGGACGGCGGCGGCACGGAACGCAGGACCGGCCATGCGGTGGACTCTCCTGGGGAAATCGGGCGGCGCGGAGCGCGTCGGTGCGAGGGTGGGGGGAGGGCCGCGGGCCCCGGCCGGGGCGGGCGGTCAAGGCCGTCGGCGCGGCCCGCGGAGGGGCCGGACCCGGGGCATGTGCCACACGGCCGAACCCAGAGTATCGAAGAGAGGTTCCACAGTGGTACACCCCGTGGGCCATCGATCTGGTGTGTTGCCGTTTCTGGCCGGAATTCGCGCCGGAATGCCACCGGAATGCGCGATGGAATTGACACAAAAGTGTCAGCGGAGAACGGCGCCGGGCCGACCCCCGAAAGAGTCGGCCCGGCACCGGTCACGGTGCGGCGGGGATCAGTCCAGCAGGCCGAGGCGCTGCGCGGCGGCCTCCGCGTCGATCGGGACGATCTGCGGCTGCGGCGCGCCGGCCACCGCCCAGTCCGGGTCCTTGAGGCCGTTGCCGGTCACGGTGCAGACGATCCGCTGGCCCGGGTCGACCAGGCCGGCCTCCGCCTTGGCCAGCAGACCGGCCACCGAGGCCGCCGACGCGGGCTCCACGAAGACGCCCTCCTGCGCGGCCAACAGCCGGTAGGCGGAGAGGATCTGACGATCGGTCACCTTGTCGATGAGGCCGCCCGACTCGTCCCGCGCGGCGAGCGCGAAGTCCCAGGAGGCCGGGTTGCCGATCCGGATCGCGGTGGCGATGGTCTGCGGCTTGAGCACCGGCGCGCCGTCCACGATCGGGGCCGAGCCGGCGGCCTGGAAGCCCCACATCCGCGGGGTGCGGGCGGCCAGTCCGTCGGTGGCGTATTCCCGGTAACCCTTCCAGTACGCGGTGATGTTGCCCGCGTTGCCGACCGGGAGGACGTGGATGTCCGGCGCGTCGCCGAGCATGTCCACGATCTCGAAGGCGGCGGTCTTCTGGCCCTCGATCCGGACCGGGTTGACCGAGTTGACCAGCGCCACCGGGTACTTCTCGGACAGTTCACGCGCGAGGGTGAGGCAGTCGTCGAAGTTCCCGTCCACCTGCAGGATCTTGGCGCCGTGGACCAGCGCCTGGCCCATCTTGCCGAGGGCGATCTTGCCCTGCGGCACCAGCACCGCCGACACCATCCCGGCGCGCACCGCGTACGCGGCGGCGGAGGCCGAGGTGTTGCCGGTGGAGGCGCAGATGACGGCCTGGGCGCCGTCCTCCTTGGCCTTGGAGATGGCCATCGTCATGCCGCGGTCCTTGAAGGACCCGGTCGGGTTGGCGCCCTCGACCTTGAGGTAGACCTCGCAGCCGGTGCGCTCGGAGAGCACCTGGGCGGGGACGAGCGGCGTGCCGCCCTCGAGCAGGGTGACCACGGGAGTGCTGTCGCTGACCGGCAGGCGGTCGCGGTACTCCTCGATCAGGCCGCGCCACTGGTGGGTGTGCGCGCCTCGGACGACGTTCTCGGCAACGGCGTTCATGGCTGTTCCTTACTCCCCTTCGACCCGCATGATGCTGGCCACGTCCCGCACGCTGTCCAGCGCGCGGAGCTTGTCGACCGTCGCCGACAGCGCGGCGTCGGTGGCACGGTGGGTGACCACGACGAGCGAGGCGTCGCCGTCGCGGCCCTGCTGGCGCACGGTGTCGATGGAGACGCCGTGCTCGGCGAAGACGGACGCCACCTGGGCGAGCACGCCCGCGCGGTCGTCCACGTCCAGGCTGACGTGGTACCTGGTGACCACCTCGTCCATCGGCTTGGCCGGCAGCTGCGTGTACACGGAGTCACCGGGACCGGTGGCACCGGCGAGCTTGTTCCGGCAGACCGCGACCAGGTCGCCGAGGACCGCCGAGGCGGTCGGCGCGCCGCCGGCGCCCGGGCCGTAGAACATCAGCCGCCCGGCCGCCTCGGCCTCGACGAACACCGCGTTGTACGCCTCGCGGACGGAGGCCAGCGGGTGCGAGAGCGGGATCATCGCCGGGTGGACGCGCGCGGTGACGGAGGCGCCGTCGGCGGCCCGCTCGCAGATCGCCAGCAGCTTGACCACGCAGCCCATCTGCTTGGCGGAGGCGATGTCGGCGGCGGTCACCTCGGTCAGGCCCTCGCGGTAGACGTCCGCCGCGGTGACCTTGGTGTGGAAGGCGATCCCGGCCAGGATCGCCGCCTTGGCGGCGGCGTCGAAGCCCTCCACGTCGGCGGTCGGGTCCGCCTCGGCGTACCCGAGCGCGGTGGCCTCCTCCAGCGCCTCCGAGTAGCCGGCGCCGGTGGTGTCCATCTTGTCGAGGATGAAGTTGGTGGTGCCGTTGACGATCCCGAGCACCCGGTTGACCTTGTCGCCGGCCAGCGACTCGCGCAGCGGGCGGATCAGCGGGATCGCGCCGGCCACCGCGGCCTCGTAGTACAGGTCCACCCCGGCCTCGGCGGCCGCGGCGTGCAGCTCGGCGCCGTCCTGGGCGAGCAGCGCCTTGTTGGCGCTGACCACCGAGGCGCCCCGCTTGAACGCCGACAGGATGTGCTGTTTGGCGGGCTCGATGCCGCCCACCACCTCGATCACCACGTCGATGTCGCCCCGGTTGACCAGGGCCTCGGCATCGGTGGTGATCAGGTGCTCGGGCACGCCCGGGCGGGCCCGGCCGGCCCGGCGGACCGCGATGCCGGCGAGCTCGACCGGCGCGCCGATGCGCGCGGCGAGGTCGGCGGCGTCTGTCGTCATGATGCGCGCCACCTCGGAGCCCACCACACCACAGCCCAGCAACGCCACCTTCAGCGGCCGCGTACGCATCATCCGACTCCGCTCTGCATTCATCGTGCTTCGGTATTTCCGGCGGGATTCTCGGAGCCCACCGGAACTTCGGTCTGTACCAGTCTCCGGGACTTTCCGCACAGATCTACGGTCGTTCCATGATCTGAGACGAGGATTTCGTCATCCGATATCCAGACGCAGGAGATCCTCCTCCGTCTCGCGCCGGACGATCACCCGCGCCGAACCGTCCCGGACGGCCAGCACGGGGGGCTTGAGGGCGTGGTTGTAGTTGCTCGCCATCGATCGGCAGTACGCCCCGGTGGCGGGCACCGCGATCAGGTCGCCGGCGGCCAGGTCGGCTGGCAGGAAGGCGTCCCGGACGACGATGTCGCCGGACTCGCAGTGCTTGCCCACCACGCGGGACAGCATCGGCTCCGCGTCGCTGGTCCGCGACACCAGGGCCACCGAGTACTCGGCGTCGTAGAGCGCGGTACGGATGTTGTCGGACATGCCGCCGTCCACGCTGACGTAGGTGCGCAGGCCCTCCAGCGGCTTGACCGTGCCCACCTCGTACAGCGTGAAGGCGGTCGGGCCGACGATCGCCCGGCCGGGCTCGACGGACAGCCGCGGGGCGGCCAGACCGGCGGCGGCGCACTCGCGGTGCACGATCCCGGCCAGCGCGACGGCGATCTCGGCCGGCTCGCGCGGGTCGTCCTCGCTGGTGTAGGCGATGCCGAGGCCGCCGCCGAGGTCGATCTCGGGCAGTTCGACGCCGTGCTCGTCGCGGATCTGCGCCAGCAGGCCGACCACCCGGCGGGCGGCCACCTCGAAGCCCGCCGTGTCGAAGATCTGCGAGCCGATGTGCGAGTGGATGCCGCGCAGCTCCAGGCCGTCGGGGTGGGCCAGCACCCGGCGGACCGCCTCGGCCGCCGCGCCACCGGTGAGCGAGAGGCCGAACTTCTGGTCCTCGTGCGCGGTGGCGATGAACTCGTGGGTGTGCGCCTCGACGCCGACGGTGATCCGGATCAGCACCCGCTGCCGGACGCCCTGGCGGGCGGCGATCGCGGCCAGCCGCTCGATCTCCTCGTAGGAGTCGACCACGATGTGCCCGACGCCGGCCTTCACGGCCTGCTCCAGCTCGTGCACCGACTTGTTGTTGCCGTGCAGCGCGATGCGCTCGGCGGGCATCCCGGCGGCCAGCGCGACGTGCAGTTCGCCGCCGCTGCACACGTCGAGGTTCAGGCCCTCCTCGTGCAGCCAGCGCACGACCGCCTTGGACAGGAACGCCTTGCCGGCGTAGTACACGTCCGCGTCGTCGCCGAAGGCGTCCCGCCAGGCGCGGGCCCGGGAGCGGAAGTCGGCCTCGTCCATGACGTAGGCCGGGGTGCCGAACTCGGCGGCGATCCGCTTGACGTCGACACCGCCGACGGTGACCGCGCCGTCGGCGCCGCGGGCGACGGTCTCCGACCAGACCTTGGGGTCGAGCGCGTTCAGGTCGGCCGGCGGGGCCTGGTAGTGGCCCTCGGGCAGGACGTCGCCGTGACGGGGGCCTGCGGGGTGTGCGGAGCGACTCATCTCTGGACTACTTCCTAGACCTATGGCGAGGGGCGGCGACGGTCACCGTTGACCGTCAGCCGCCCCCGCCGTGCGCTTGGGGGGTGGTACTACATCCGCTCGGGCGCCGTCACGCCCAGGAGCGTCAGGCCGTTGGCCATCACCGTTCGCGTGGCCTCGACCAGCCACAGGCGCGCGCGGTGCGTGTCGGTGAGCTCCTCGTCGCCCTTGGGCAGGAACATGCAGTTCTCGTACAGGCGGTGGTACTTGCCCGCGAGGTCCTCCAGGTACCGCGCGACCCGGTGCGGCTCGCGCAGCTCGCCGGCGGTGGCCAGGACGCGCGGGAACTCGCCGAGGGCGCCGAGGATGTCGTTCTCCCACTGGGTGGCGAGCAGCTCGGGTTTGAAGTCCTCGGCCGCGCCCTTGTCGACGCCGAGCTCGGCGGCCTTGCGCGCCACGCCGCACATCCGGGTGTGCGCGTACTGCACGTAGTAGACCGGGTTCTCGTTGCTCTGGCTGGTGAGCAGGTTGATGTCGAGCGTGATGGTGGAGTCGGTGGAGGAGCGCGCCAGGGTGTAGCGGGCGGCGTCCACGCCGATCCAGTCGACCACGTCGTCGATCGTGATGATGTTGCCGGCCCGCTTGGACATGCGGACCTCTTCGCCGTCGCGAAGCATCTTCACGAACTGGCCGATCTTGACCTCGATGTTGCGGTCCATGTCGTCACCGGCGCAGGCGGCGATGGCCTTGAGGCGGTTGACGTAGCCGTGGTGGTCCGCGCCCAGCATGTAGACCGAGACCTCGGCGCCGCGGTCCCGCTTGGACAGGTAGTACGCGGCGTCGGCGGCGAAGTAGGTGGTGTCGCCGTCGGCCTTGATCAGGACGCGGTCCTTGTCGTCGCCGAAGTCGGTGGTGCGCAGCCAGATGGCGCCGTCCCGGTCGAAGACGTGGCCCTGCTCGCGCAGCCGCTCCATGGCCTTCTCGACGGCGCCGGAGTCGTGCAGCGACTTCTCCGAGAACCAGACGTCGAAGTGGGTGCCGAACTCCTCCATCGAGCGCTGGATCTCGGCCACCATGAGCTTGAGGCCCTCGGTGCGGAAGACCTGCAGCTGCTCGTCGTCGGACAGGTCGAGCACGCCCGGGACGCCCTCGGTGATCGCCTTGGCGATGTCGGCGATGTACTCGCCGACGTAGCCGTCCTCCGGCACCGGCTGCCCGTTGGCGGCGGCCTTGAGCGACGCGGCGAACTTGGAGATCTGCACGCCGGCGTCGTTCAGGTAGTACTCGGTGGTGACGTCGGCGCCGGAGGCCCGCAGCACGCGCGCCAGCGAGTCGCCGACGGCGGCCCAGCGGACGCCGCCGATGTGGATCGGGCCGGTCGGGTTGGCGGAGACGAACTCCAGGTTGATCTTGAGGCCCTTGAGCGCCTCGTTGCGGCCGTAGGCCTCGCCCGCCTCGACGACGGTGCGGGCCAGCGCGCCCGCGGTGGCGGTGTCCAGGGTGATGTTCAGGAAGCCCGGACCGGCGATGTCGACCTTGGCGACGCCGGTGATCCCGCGCAGGCGGTCCGCCAGCACCTCGGCGACGGCTCGCGGCGGCTTGCCGGCCGGCTTCGCGAGCTGGAGGGCCACGTTCGTCGCGTAGTCGCCGTGGTCCCTGTTCTTGGGCCGCTCGACCGTCACGTGCTCGGGCACGGCGACGGCCAGCTCGCCCGCCTCGACGGCGGCGCTCACTGCGGCCTGGACTGCCTGGGAAAGCTCTGCGGGGGTCACGACGCCAAGCGTAGGCGAGACGGGGTGCCCGCCCGCCACTCGGTTTGCCCGTTGAGACGGCGGGAACGCCCTGGTCGGCGGTGCTCAGCCGCGTTCCGTGCGCTCTGTTCGCTCAGGGCGAAACCCGACGGGCTTCCCGCCCAGCGCCATCAGCCGCCGGACCAGCGCCACCAGATCCGCCGGATCGAAGGGCTTCCCCAGGTACCCGTCCACCCCGACCGCCTCCCCGAGGTCCAGGTCGGCCGGCGAACAGGCGCTCACGATCGCGATCGGCAGCCCGCTCGTCCCCGGCGCCGCGCGCAGCCGGGCCGCCGTCCGCAGCCCGTCCAGCCTCGGCATCACCACGTCCAGCGTCACCACGTCCGGCTTGACCCGCCGGACCACCTCCAGGCACTCGGCGCCGTCGGCCGCGGTCACCACCTCGAAGCCCTCCAGCTCGAGGTTGACCCTGATCAGCTGGCGGATCACCTCGCTGTCGTCCACCACGAGGACCCGCCCGGACACTCCCGACACCTCACCGAGGGTATCGGCGGGCCACCCGCCCCGTCCGGCCTTTGCGCACTTCCACCCGCCCGCCGGAGACCCGCGATCGGAAACCCGTGCACGGACCACGCCCCGAGCCTGGTAATGTTCTCCACGTCGGAGCGAACGCGAAGACGACACCAAGCAGGCCCCCGTAGCTCAGGGGATAGAGCACCGCCCTCCGGAGGCGGGTGCGCAGGTTCGAATCCTGCCGGGGGCACTTCGCGAGAAGTGCAACTGAGGCCCAGGTCAGTGGAGTTGATCCACGGATCTGGGCCTTCGTCATTCCCGGGCGCGGTTCGGGGCGGCTCCGCCCGGCCGCGGCGGGGTGGGCCCCGCCCGGCGCCGGGGGTCAGGAGGCCGCCGCGACCGCCTCCAGGTAGAGCGCCGCGATGGTGTGGTCGAAGTAGGCGCTGTACGAGGTGTCGTCGGTGTCACCGCCCTGCTGGTGGCCGCCGATGGTGCCGACGACGTGGCCGGTGGCGGTGCTGATCCAGGGGCCGCCGCTGGTGCCGCCGGGGTAGCCGGGGCAGTCGACCACCCGCTGGTAACTCCCCTGCCGGTCGGTGGTGTTGGTGCAGAGGTTGGGGGTCTCGGCGCCGGCGGGGTAGCCGTAGAGGCGGACGGTGGCGTCGAAGGGCTCGTCGGGGCCGAGGCGGTTGGCGCCGACGACGTCCTCGATCCGGCGGCCGTTCGAGGCGGCGGTCTCCAGGATGGCGAAGTCCTCGTCCTGGTCGCCCGTGCGGGACCAGCCGTCGGTGGTGTGCACGGCGGTGACCCGCCAGGTGCCGTACGGGGCCTCGCCGTTGCGGTAGCCGGGGGCGAAGACGACGCCGTCGGCGCTGCTCAGGCAGTGGGCGGCGGTGAGCAGCAGGTTGCCGGTCGGGCTGTGCAGCACGCTGGCGGTGCAGAAGTGGTTGCCCGCCTCCACCGCGCCCTCGAACAGGGCGCCCACGGTGGCCGATTCGCTACTGGCCGGGGCCGCGGTGGTGGTACCGGGGGCCGCCGTGGCGGTCGGCGACGGGGCCGCGGTGGCGGTCGGCGAGGGCGCCGCGGTGGCGGTGGCGACGGGCGGGGGCGTCACGGCGGGGGTGGCCGCCGGGTCCGCCGCGCGGGCGGCGGAGTCCGACGCCGCGGGCGGTGCCGGGGAAGGGGCCGGGGCCGGGGTCGCCGACGTGACGGCCGCCCCCGAAGGGCCGCCGACGGCCGTCGCCTCCGAGGTCAGGCCGTGCGTGCCGACGACGAAGGCGGCCACGGTGAAGGCCGACAGCACGGTGAGGAGGGTGGGGGCCAGGAGGCGGCGTCGGGGCGGTCGGCGACGGTGCTGGCCCATACCTGATCTGCTCCTGCCCGGGGTGTCGGTGCGAGTACGGACCCGACTATGGCGGAACCAGCTGGGAAGGGTGTGATCTCCGACTGGGAGGAGGATGAGAAAGCGTCATCCCGCCAGGCCGGCCGCGAGCCCGTCGGCGGTGATGAACGCGGTGTGCGTCCCGGCCGTGGTGCAGGCGAAGGCCCCGGCCACCGAGCCGGCGCGGGCGCAGTCCGGCAGCGGGCGGCCGCGGAACCAGGCGTACAGGAAGCCGGTCACGAAGGCGTCCCCGGCACCGTTGGTGTCGACCACCGGGCGGCCCGGGTCGACGGCGGGCAGGTGCAGCGGCGCGGTGTCCCGGGTGAGCAGGTGGCAGCCCTCCGCGCCGGCGGTGGCGATCACGGCGGTGGCCCGGCCCTCGGCGAGGATCGCCCGCATCACCTCCTCGTGGCGGCCCCGGCAGCCGGCCACCGAGAGGAAGACCAGGTCGGAGTTGAGCGCGTAGTCGCGGTGGTGCTCCTCGGCGCCGTCCCAGTCGTGCAGGTCGGTGGAGCTGGTGCGGCCGAGCCGGTGGAGGTCCGGGTACAGGTCGCGGCTGGTGCCGGTGATGGAGAGGTGGACGTGCCGGCTGCGCTCCACGTAGGGGAGGTAGAACGCGCGCGGCAGGCGCAGGTCGGCGGGGTGGCGTCCGTCGTAGAAGGAGAACCGGCGGCCGGCCGCGTCGACCAGGTTGACCGCGCGCGGGGTCCCGTGCGGGGAGACCAGGTGCGCGAACGGGAGGCCCTGCCGGGCGTATTCGGCGAGGATCAGCTCGCCCTGCGGGTCGTCGCCGAGGTGGTCGATGAAGGCGGTGCGCAGGCCGAGGTGGTGGGCGCCGAGGGCGACGCCGTTGCCGGTGTGGGCGACGTGGTCGCGGATCGGCGGCACGGACCGGGAGTCGCCGTCCGGGATCTCCAGCCGGTCGACCCGGACGATCGTGTCGACGCCGGCCCCGCCGACCACGAGCAGCTCGTACTCGTACTCGTACTCGGACCCGGACGCGGTGGTGGCGGCGGACTCGAACTCCGGCACGGCGGCGCCTCCTTGATCCCTGGTGGTCGCCAGGAGTCAAGCAGGCGCCGGACGTTGACTGCAAGACCTTGCGGAAAGTTTCAGAATGCCCGTGCTCTCAGGTCGTCCACCGCTTACGAGGCCCGCTGCCGCTGGCTCGGCGACACCGCCCCGGCCTTGGCGCTCACCCCGCCGCCGGCCGCCCCGGCCTCGGCCGGTGCGGCGCCGGTCCCGCCGGTGGCCTCCCCGGGGGCCGGCCGGTGGTTGATCATCAGGAACGCGATCAGCGCCGCCAGCAGCAGGATGCCCATCGCCACCCAGGTGGCGACCACGTACCCGTGCACCGCGCCCTCGGCCCGGACCGCGGGGTCGGAGGCGATCCGGGTGGCCAGGAAGCTCGCGGTGGCGCTGGCCGCGATGGTGTTCAGCAGCGCCGTGCCGAAGGATCCGCCCACCTGCTGGGCCGAGTTGATGGTGGCCGAGGCCGCGCCGGCCTCGTTCGGGGCGACGCCGAGGGTGGCCAGGCTCATCGAGGGCATGAACACCAGGCCCATGCCGAAGCCGAGCAGCAGTTCGGCGGGCAGGACCATGCCGGCCCAGGGGCTGTCCACCTTCATCTGGGTGAGCCAGGCCATGCCGGCCGCGGCGAGCAGCAGCCCCGGTCCGATCAGGTTGCGCGACGGCACCCTGGTCATCAGCCGGGCCGCGAAGCCGGTGGAGCTGATGACGATCGCGGCGGTCATCGGCAGGAACGAGACGCCGGACATCACCGGCGAGAAGTGCTTGATCACCTGGAGGTAGTAGGTCAGGAACAGGAACAGGCCGAACATGCCGACCATCGCGAGGCCGACCGAGAGCGCGCCGCCACCGCGGTTGCGCTCGCCGACGATGTGCAGCGGCAGCAGCGCGTGCTCCGTCCGCTTCTCGACCAGCACGAACACCGCCAGCAGGGCCACGCCGAAGGCCAGCGCGCCCAGCACCAGCCAGTCGCCCCAACCCCGGCTGACCGCCTCGGACATGCCGAACACGATGGCGAGCAGACCGCCGCAGCCGAGCAGCGCGCCGGGCAGGTCGAGTTTGACCCGGCGCCCCTTGGCGATGTGGTCACGGGTGAGGACGTAGTAGGCGGCGACGGCCGCGCAGATCGCGATCGGCGTGTTGACGAACAGGCACCAGCGCCAGTTCAGGTACTCGGTCAGCAGGCCGCCCAGGATCAGGCCGATCGCGGCGCCGCCGCCGGCGATCGCACCGAAGATGCCGAAGGCCGTGCTGCGCTCCCGTGGATCGCTGAAGGTGGTCGAGAGCAGCCCCAGTGCCGACGGGGCGAGCAGTGCGCCGAACGCGCCCTGCAGGGCGCGGGCCGCGAACAGCATCGCCGGACCGGACGCGCCGCCGCCGATCGCGGAGGCGAGGGCGAAGCCGAGCAGGCCGATGGTGAAGACGCGCTTGCGGCCGAAGAGGTCGCCGAGCCGCCCGCCGAGGAGCAGCAGTCCGCCGAAGGCCAGGGTGTAGGCGGTGATCACCCACTGCCGGTTGGCGTCGGAGATGCCGAGGTCCTTCTGGGCCGACGGCAGCGCGATGTTCACGATGGTGATGTCGAGGACGATCATCAGCTGGGCGATGGCGATGACCGCCAACGCCCACCATCGGCGGCTGTCGGCCGCCTCCTTGATCTGATGACCGGTGGCAGGTTGCGAAGACACTGGGGGAGCCTTCCGTCGGGTGCGGAGAGGTCACGCAGTCGCCTTCCAGCCAAACGCGCGGTGAGCGGATTGGCAAGGAAAAACCTCACCAAATATGGCGAATTGGGACCAAAGAACCAGGATCCCGGGACCGCGGGACCAGGACCGCGACGGAAAGCGACGGCGGGCCCCCAGGCGTCCAGGACACCCGGGGGCCCGCCGTCGCGCGGCCGGCACCGCTACAGCGCGGCCAGCTCCGCGACCAGGTCGTCCAGGCCCAGCGAGCCCTGGGACAGCGCCGCCATGTGCCAGGCCTTGAGGTCGAACGCCTCGCCGCGCGCCTCGTGCGCCGCCCGGGCCGCCGCCCGGCCGCGCAGCCAGGCGCGCTCGCCCAGCTTGTAGCCGATCGCCTGGCCGGGCATGCCCAGGTAACGGACCAGCTCGCTGTCCAGGAACTCGGTCGAGAGGCCGCAGTACAGGCCGAAGAACTCGCGGGCGGAGTCCGGCAGGACGGTCTCGCCCGGCTTGTACGGCGAGTCCGCGGGGAACTCCAGGCCGACGTGCATGCCGATGTCGACGATCACCCGCAGTGCGCGCATCATCTGGGCGTTGAGGTAGCCGAGCCGGTGGCCGGGGTCGGTGAGGTAACCCAGCTCGTCCATCAGGCGCTCCGCGTACAGCGCCCAGCCCTCCAGGTTGGCGCTGACCCCGCCGATGCTGACCTGGTAGGTGGAGAGCCGGTCGGCGACGTAGTTCCACTGCGCGAGCTGGAGGTGGTGGCCGGGGACGCCCTCGTGGTACCAGGTGGAGACGAGGTCCCAGACCGGGAAGCTCTGCCGGTCGAGGGTCGGCAGCCAGGTCCGCCCCGGGCGGCTGAAGTCCAGCGACGGCGCGGTGTAGTACGGCGCGGCGGCGCTGCCGGGCGGGGCGATCATCGACTCGACCCGGGTGACGGGCTCGGCCAGGTCGAAGTGGGTGCCCTGCAGGTCGTTGATCGCCTGGTCCATCAGGCCCTGGAGGTACTCACGGGTGGCCTCGGCGCCCCGGATGGCCGGGCCGTCGCTCTCCAGCCACTTCATCGCCTCCATCGGGGTCGCGCCGGGGAGCACCTTCTCGGCCTCCGCCCTCATCTGGGCGAGCAGGTCGTGGAACTCCTCCCAGGCCCAGCCGTACGCCTCGTCGAGGTCGAGGTCGGCGCCGGTCCAGTAGCGGACCCAGCGGCCGTAGCGCTCGCGCCCGGTGGTGTCGGGGGCGTCGGCGGCGGCCGCGGCGTACTCGTCGGCCAGCCACTCGCGCAGCCGGCCCAGCGCGTCGGAGGCGGCGAGGGCGAGCTCGCCCAGGCCCGGGCGCAGCGACTCGGGGGCCTGCTGGACGAACTCGCCGAACCAGCCGCCGGGGTGCTCGCCCTCGGCCCACTCCTCCAGCTGCCCGACCATGGTGGTGACCTGGCGGGGGCCGGAGAGCAGGCCGCGCCGGATGCCCTCGGTGAGCGTCTCGCGGTACTGGTCGAGCGCGGCGGGGACCCGGGCCAGCCGGCGGCCGGCCTGCTCCCACTGCTGCTCGGTCTCGGTGGGCATCAGGATGAAGACGTCACGCAGGTTGTGCACCGGGGAGCCCAGGTTGCGGATCGCCCGGAAGCCCTCCCCCGCCTCGTGGACGGCGAGTTCGGCGGTGAGCCGCTCGCGCAGCAGCCGGGCGCAGCGGCGCTCGGCCTCGTCCTCGGCCGCACCGGCCTCCTCCGCCGCGACGAGCCGGGCGAGGGTCTGCCGGGCCAGCTCGGCGATCGCCTCGTTGCCTGCCGGGGAGAGGTCGGGCAGCCGGTCGTCCTCGGGGTTGAGCCCCAGGTACACCGCGGTCAGCGGGTCCAGCGAAGCGAGCGCCCGCACGTAGGCGTCCGCGATACGGCGCGGGGTGGTGCCGTCGGAGCTGATCAGTTCTTCAACCATTCGGACATCATTTCGTGGCGGGAGCCGATTGCAAGCCCCTCCCCCCTGGCATGGACCGGCCAGATCGGCCCGGCGCCCCGCGCACCGGCGGGCGGGCACGGCGTCCGTCCCCGGCTCGCCCGGCGTCCGTCCCGGGCGGGTGCCCGCTCCCCGGGCCGGTCCGCCGGGGAACCTGTCACCCGACCGGGTGAACGGGTGGGGCGCGGACCGCCGGGCGAGAAGTGCCCCGCAGGCCAGGGGCGGAACGCCGGGACGGCCATTACGCTGACCGCCATGGACGCCAGCTCAGCCTCAGCCCCCACCACCCCCGAGGCCCGCCCGCGCCGCGCCGGATACCGGCGGCTGCCCGTGCAGCAGCGCCGGGAGCAGCTGATCGCGGTGGCCCTGGAGCTGTTCGCCGCCCGGGCCCCCGAGGAGGTGGGCCTGGACGACGTGGCGGAGGCCGCCGGGGCGTCCCGGCCGCTGGTGTACCGCTACTTCGCGGGCGGCAAGCAGCAGTTGTACGAGGCCGCGCTGCGCAGTGCGGCCGAGGAGCTGACCAGCCGGTTCACCGTGCCGCTGGCCGGTACCCCGACCGCACAGCTGGCCGCCGTGCTGGACAGCTACTTCGCCTTCGTGGCCGAGCACGACGCCGGCTACGCGGCGCTGCTGCGCGGCGGTTCGGTGGTGGAGACGGCGGGCACCTCGGCGATCGTGGACGAGGTGCGGCGGGCGGCGCTCAAGCGGACGCTGCGTCACCTGGGTGTGCGGGAGCCCGGGCCCCGGCTGACGCTGCTGGTCCGCTCGTGGATCGCGGTGGTCGAGGGCGCCTCGCTGACCTGGCTGGACGAGGGCCGGACGGTTCCGGTGGCCGAGCTGCGGGACTGGCTGGTGGACCAGTTCGTGGCGATGGCGGCGGCCACGGCGCTCGGCGACCCGCAGACCGCGGAGGTGCTGGCCGGTCTGCTGGCCCTGGAGGGCCCGGACGACTCGCGGGTGGCCCGGCTGCGCGCGCTGCTGGAGCCGCCCGCCTGACGGCGCGGCCGCGCCCCTTCGGCCGGTCGGCGCCCCCAGCCCCCGTGCCCGGGGCCGGGGCCGGTGACCGTTCCGGGGCAGGCCCCGGGGGTCACCGACGGTGCGCGTCACGCCTTGCCGAGCACCTGGCGCTGGCGGCCGAGCCCGTCGATCTCGATCTCGACGATGTCCCCCGGGGTGAGGAACGGGGTCCCCGGGCGACCCAGGGTGACCCCGGCCGGGGTGCCGGTGACGATCACGTCGCCCGGCTCCAGCACCATGAACTGGCTGGCGTACCGGACGATCTCCAGCACCGGGAAGATCATCTGCGCGGTGGAGCCGTCCTGCCGCAGCTCGCCGTTGACCCAGAGGCGCAGCGGCAGCCGCTGCGGGTCCGCCACCTCGTCCGCGGTGACCAGCCAGGGCCCGAGCGGGGTGAAGGTCTCCGCCGACTTGCCCTTGTCCCACTGGCCTCCGCGCTCGAACTGGAAGGCGCGCTCGGTGACGTCGTTGGCGATGGTGTACCCGGCGATCACCTCCGCCGCCGCCCGGTGGTCCTCCAGGTAGCGGCCGGTGCGGCCGATCACGATCGCCAGCTCGGCCTCGTAGTCGGTCTTCTCGCCGCCGCGCGGCACCAGCACCTCGTCGTACGGGCCGACCACGGTGGAGCTGGGCTTGAGGAAGATCACCGGCTCGTCCGGGATCGGCGCCCCGGCCTCGGCGGCGTGGTCGCGGTAGTTGAGCCCGATGCCGACCACCTTGCCGGGCCGGGCCACCGGCGCGCCCACCCGCTGCCCCGTGAGGTCGGCCTCCGGCAGCAGGCCGGCGGCCACGTCCCGGGCCAGCGCGACCGGGTCGAGCCCGGCGAGGAAGGCGCCGTCGATGTCCCGGGCCCGCCCGGAGAGGTCGTACGCGGTGCCGTCCTGGCCCAGCACGACCGGACGCTCGGCGCCCGGCGGTCCGACACGGAGGAGCTTCATCTGAGCGTCACCACCAGTTTCTTCGCAGCTGGCCGGGGCGGCCGCACACCGCACCCGGACTCTTGCTTGCGAGGTATATCAACGCCTCCCACCTGCGAACCAGGGTGTCCCCGTGGGCGAATTCCTATCAATTCCCACAAGCGGCGACGGCCCCGAATCGGGTGCCCGTACGGTTGACAGCCCCCGGCGCACACCCCGGCCCGGGCTCCGCCGTGGGCGAACGGCCTCATGCCCAGGGCGAACACGCGTGCGGGCGGGCAGGCCCGGCGCACAGGATCACGGGCATGGAGCTCACGCGGGTGCGGCCCGAGTTGTACATGATCACACTGGACTTCGGCACCGCCTACCTCTGGCGGGACGAGAACGACGGGAACGGGGGCGGGGAGGCCCTCACCCTGGTCGACACCGGCATCGCCGGGTCGGCCGACGCCATCGAGGCGGCGATCCGCCGGGCCGGGTCGGACCCGGCGGCGCTGCGCCGGATCGTGCTGACCCACCACCACGAGGACCACACCGGCTCGGCCGCCGAGCTGGCGGAGCGCTGGGGCGCCGAGGTGGTGGCGCACCGGCTGGAGGCCCCGGTGGTCCGGGGCGAGCAGGCACCGGTGCCGCCGGTGCTGAGCCCCTTCGAGGAGGAGATCCGGGCCGGGCTGCCGCCGCTCCCTCCGGCCCCGCCCTGCCCGGTGGACCGGGAGGTCGAGGACGGCGAGGTGCTCGACTTCGGCGGTGGCGCGGTGGTGGTGCACGTGCCGGGGCACACCGACGGCAGTGTCGCCGTCCACCTGCCCGCGCCCGGCGTGCTCTTCACCGGGGACGCCGTCGCCAACGTCGGGGGGCAGACCATGATGGGCGTCTTCAACACCGACCCGGCGCGCGCCGCCGAGGCCCTTCGCCGGCTGGCCGCGCTGCCGGTGGAGACGGCGGTGTTCGGCCACGGCGAGCCGATCGCCACCGGCGCCTCGGCGGCCCTGCGGTCAGCCGTCCAGAAGCTGCCGCAGGGTTAGCGGGCGGTCCCGGCCGGGGCCGCTGCGGTCGCGCTCGCGCCGCCAGCGGTCCAGGTCGCGCAGCGCGTCGGCGCGGGCGTCCGGCTCGTCGGCGAGCGCCTGCTCCAGCTCGCCCAGCAGCGCGACGGCGGCGCCCGGGCTGCCGTCACGGGCCAGCCAGAGGGCCAGGTCGTGGCAGGTGCGCAGGGTGCGGAGGTCGTCCGGGCCGCAGGTCCGGGCGAGTTGCGGGACCAACCGGGTGAGGATCTTGACGGCCTCCCCCGGCCGGCCCTCCACCCCGTACTGCCAGGCCTGGTCGGCCCGCCGGCGCAGCGCCTCCGCGCTGGGCTCCTCCACGCCGACCTTGATCTCGCGCAGCCGGCGGCGGACCTCGGCGGCGTCGGCGGGCCGGTCGGCCGGGTTCTTGGCGAGCAGTTGGCGGACCAGGACGGCCAGCGCCGGGTCGGGGGTGCGGATCGGCGGCGGCGGGTCGTTCAGGTGCTGGTACATCAGGGTGACCGGCGTCCCGGCATTGAACGGCCGCTGCCCGGTGCAGAGTTGGAAGAGCACCACGCCGAGCGCGTACAGGTCGGCGCGGCCGTCGATCGGGGCGCCGGACCAGCACTCGGGGGCCAGGTAGGGCGGGGTGCCGATGACCACGCCGGTGGAGGTGAGCCCGCCGGACTGGGTGAGCAGCCGGGCGATGCCGAAGTCCAGCACCTTGGCCTCGCCGCTGTCGGCGATCATGATGTTCTCCGGCTTGATGTCCCGGTGCACCACGCCCGAGCGGTGCGCCGCGTCCAGCGCCTTGCAGACCTGCCGGATCCACTTCAGCGAGAGCGCCAGGTCCGGGGTGCCCTCCCTGAGCACCGCGGACAGCGGCCGGCCGGGCACGAGTTCCATCACCAGGTAGTGGGTGGACCAGGCACCCCGCTGCACCCGGCCGTAGTCGTGCAGGGTGACGATGTGCGGGTTGGAGAGGCTGCCGGCGGTCCTCGCCTCCCGCACGAACCGCTCGACCGCCTCCTCGTCGCTCGCCTTCTCCTCGGAGAGCAGCTTCACCGCGACCGGCCGCCCGATGTTGCCGTCGTACGCCGCCCAGACCACGCCGAAACCGCCCGCGCCGAGCTCGCGGTCCAGCCGGTAGCGGCCGTCCAGCACCTCCCCAGCCCTCATGTCTCCCCCTACCCCCAAGTCCACCGGATCTGACCGGTGTTCACCGTGACCGGGACACGATAGCGGCGGGGGAGAACGGCTGGGTGAACGGCCGAGCAAGGGCCGGAGGCCGCCGCCGGCGGGCCGGTCACCGCGTCACGGCGTCACGGCGTCACCGTGTCACGACGTCACGACGTCACGACGTCACGGCCCGAAGATCTCCTCCACCAGGTCCTCGGCCGTGACGTGGTCCGGCGCGGAGAGGATCCAGTCCCCGACCCCCTTGATGCCGGTGCCGCGCTCCAGCGCGGTCAGGCAGGCGTCGGCCTCCTGGTCCGAGGCGAAGTCCCAGGCCAACAGGCGCCGGACGAGCGCCAGTGCCTCGGCCTGGCCGATCCGCACCTTCCGCGCGGCGCGGGAGCGGCGGGCCGGCTGGGCCAGCCGCTGCTGGTAGGCGGACAGGTCGTGCCAGGCCTGCACGGTGGTCGGGTGCTGTTCGCCGAGCGCCCGGGCGAGGTCCGGCAGCAGGGTGCGCAGCTGCAGCACGGCGCCGTCCAGGTCGCCCCGGTTGGCCGCGTACACCGCCAGGTCGTGCCGCGCCTTGAGCACTCGCGCGTCGTGCCCGCCCCAGGCGGCGTGCAGGTCCGGCAGCAGCTGGGTGAGCCGGCGGATCGCGCTGACCGTCTCGCCGCTCTCCCCGATGCACCAGGTCAGGTGGTACCGGGCGGCGAGGGTGTCGGGGTCGGTCTGGCCCAGGGCCAGCCGCATGTCCTCGACCACCGTGGTGAGCAGCCGGATCGCGCCGTCGAGGTCGCCGGCCCGGCTCAGGTACCAGGTGAAGTCCCGCCAGGCGTTGAGGGTGTCCCGGTCGGTGGCGCCGAGCGCGACCACGGAGTCCCGGGCGACCGCCTGGAGCTGGATCGCGGACTCGCCGGCGGTGGCCGCCCGGTGGGCGGCGGTCCGGCGCTCGCGCAGCGCGGCCCGGACGGCCTCGTTCGCCGCGGGCGGGGCGGTGACCGGCGGGGTGGTGAGCGGCGACAGCACGGGCGGGTGCGCCGGCCGCGGCGCGTCGGCGGGCGGCGCGGCGAGCGCCGAGGCCGGCGGCCCGGCGGGTACCGGCGGGGCCGTGGGGGTGGGGGCGGCCGACGCCGGGGCGACCGGCACCGGAGGGGCCGACGGCGGAGCGGCGGGCGGGGGCGGCAGCGGGCGGTCCAGCACCGTCGGGGTCGCGGCCGCCGGCGGTACGGCCGGAGCCGCCTCCGCCCGCCGCTCCGCCAGGGCCGCCAGCCGCCGCTCCACGGCGCGGGCGTCGGCCGGCCGGTCCGCCGGGTCCTTGGCCAGCAGCTCGGCGACCAGCGCGGCCACCCCCGCGGGCAGCCCGAACGGTGCCGGATCCAGCGCCGGCGGCGGCTCGTTGAGGTGCTGGTACATCAGCACCGGCGTCGAGTCCCCGCCGAACGGCCGCGCCCCGGTGCAGAGTTCGAGCAGGACGCAGCCGAACGCGTAGAGGTCCGCCCGGCCGTCCACCCGGCCGCCGGTCCAGCGCTCCGGCGCCATGTACGCCGGGCTGCCGACGATCGTCCCGGTGGTGGTCAACCCGCCCGCGCCGACGTCCAGCTGGGCGATGCCGAAGTCCAGCACCTTGAGCGTGCCGGCCTCGGTGACCATGATGTTGTCGGGCTTGATGTCGCGGTGCACCATGCCCGCGTCGTGGGCGGCGGCCAGCGCGGAGCAGATCTCGCGCCCCCAGCGCAGGCTCTGCTCCGGGTCGGGCAGGCCGGCCCGGAGCACGGCGGTCAGGGTGCGGCCGCTGAGCAGCTCCATCACCAGGTAGGTCACCTGCCGGCCGCCGAGCTCGCCCTCCCCGAGGTCGTGCACGGTGACGATGTGCGGGTGCGAGAGGTTCCCGGCCGCACAGGCCTCCCGGACGAACCGGAGCGCGGCCTTCTGCTGGTCCTCGCCGTGGTGGCTGATGACCTTGACCGCCACCTGCCGCCGCATCCGGGTGTCCAGGGCCCGCCAGACCACGCCGAAGCCGCCCTGGCCGAGCCGCTCCATCAGCTCGTACCGGCCGTCCAGCACGTCGCCGACCATCACCCGCCCCACCCCCGCCTCTCGAAACCGCCCCACTCTATCGACGCCCCGGGCCGCCCCTCCGCGCCGTCCCGGAGCCCTGCCGAAGACGGGTGCCCCTGCCGAGGACCGGCACCCCTGCCGTCGACGGGCGCCCGGGTGCGAGGATGGCTGCAGGCCCCCGCGACGGCGCGGCGGCCGGACGAGCAAAAGCCGAGGAGCCCAGTCATGGCCAAGCAGGCCCCGCAGAGCGACCCGGCGCAGGACGCCCCCGAGGTGTCGGCGCCCCAGCACGCGGCCGCCGGGCTGCCCGCGGT
The DNA here is from genome assembly GCF_042677465.1 of Kitasatospora sp. NPDC127111. Lineage (NCBI taxonomy): Bacteria > Bacillati > Actinomycetota > Actinomycetes > Kitasatosporales > Streptomycetaceae > Kitasatospora > Kitasatospora sp. NPDC127111. The sequence continues at coordinate 17,840 of NZ_JBHXTG010000005.1, read as the reverse complement.
CGGCCACAGCCTGCGGATGGCCACCGAGCAGATGGGCCTGCGCCGCACCGCCGCCACCCTGCTCAAGGTCAACCAGCCCGACGGCTTCGACTGCCCGGGCTGCGCCTGGCCCGAGCCGGGGAAGACGCACACCGCCGAGTTCTGCGAGAACGGCGCCAAGGCCGTCGCCGAGGAGGCCACCGAGCGCCGGATCCGCGCCGAGTTCTTCGCCGCCCACCCGGTCGCCGAGCTCGCCGAACGCTCGGGCTACTGGCTGGGCCAGCAGGGCCGTCTCACCCAGCCGATGCTGCTGGACGAGGGCGCCACCCACTACTCCCCGGTCTCCTGGGACGACGCCTTCGCGCTCATCGCCGAGGAGCTGCGCGCGCTGGACACCCCGGACGGCGCCGCCTTCTACACCTCCGGCCGGACCAGCAACGAGGCCGCCTTCGCCTACCAGCTGTTCGCCCGCCGGCTGGGCACCAACAACCTGCCGGACTGCTCCAACATGTGCCACGAGTCGTCCGGCTCGGCGCTGACCGAGACGCTGGGCGTCGGCAAGGGCAGCGTCAGCCTGAAGGACCTCTACCAGGCCGACCTGATCATCGTGGCCGGCCAGAACCCGGGCACCAACCACCCGCGGATGCTCTCCGCGCTGGAGCGGGCCAAGCGCGCGGGCGCCACCATCGTCAGCGTCAACCCGCTGCCGGAGGCCGGCCTGGAACGGTTCAAGAACCCCCAGCAGGCCCGCGGCCTGATCGGCCACGGCACCAAGCTGACCGACCTCTTCCTGCAGATCCGGCTCGGCGGCGACCTCGCCCTGTTCCGCGCCCTCAACCAGCTGATCCTGGAGAAGGACGCCGTCGACCACGCCTTCGTCGCGGAGCACTGCCACGGCTTCGAGGAGTTCGCCGCCGAGGCCCGGCGGACCGACCGCGAGGAGGTGCTCGCCGCCACCGGCCTGCCCTGGGCGCAGATCGAGGAGCTGGCCCGGCTGGTGTTCGCCTCGAAGAAGGTCATCGTCTGCTGGGCGATGGGCCTCACCCAGCACAAGCACGCCGTGCCGACCATCCGCGAGGTGGTCAACTTCCTGCTGCTGCGCGGCAACGTCGGCCGCCCCGGTGCCGGGGTGTGCCCGGTGCGCGGCCACAGCAACGTGCAGGGCGACCGGACGATGGGCATCTTCGAGCGCCCGTCGAAGGCCTTCCTGGACGCGCTGGGCGGCGAGTTCGGCTTCGAGCCGCCGCGCGCGCACGGCTACGACTCGGTGGACACCATCCGCGCGATGCGCGACGGGCGGGTCAAGGTGTTCTTCGCGATGGGCGGCAACTTCGTCGCGGCCACCCCGGACACCGAGGTCACCGAGGCGGCGATCCGCCGCTGCCGGCTGACCGTCCACGTCTCCACCAAGCTCAACCGCTCGCACGTGGTGACCGGCGCCCGCGCGCTGATCCTGCCCACCCTCGGCCGCACCGACCGCGACGTCACCGCCCGCGGCGCGCAGTTCGTCTCCGTCGAGGACTCGATGGGCCAGGTGCACTCCTCGCGCGGCGGCCTGCGTCCGCCCGCGCCGGGCCTGCTCTCCGAGGTGGCGATCGTCTGCCGGCTGGCCCGCGCCGCGCTCGGCCCGCAGGACGGCGTCCCGTGGGAGGAGTTCGCCGCCGACTACGACACCCTGCGGGACCGGATCGCCCGGGTGGTGCCGGGCTTCGCCGACTTCAACGAGAAGGTCCGCCGGCCGGGCGGCTTCACCCTGCCGCACGGCCCGCGCGACTCGCGGACCTTCCCGACCGCGACCGGCAAGGCCAACTTCACGGTCAACCCGCTCACCGCGCCCGAGGTCCCGGAAGGCCGTCTGCTGCTGCAGACGCTCCGCTCGCACGACCAGTACAACACCACGATCTACGGCCTGGACGACCGCTACCGGGGCATCACCGGCGGCCGCCGGGTGGTGCTGGTGAACCCGGCCGACGCCGCCGAACTGGGCCTGGCCGAGGGGGCGTACGTCGACCTGGTGAGCGAGTGGAAGGACGGCTTGGAGCGCCGCGCCCCGCACTTCAAGGTGGTGCACTACCCGGTGGCCCGCGGCGGCGCGGCCGCGTACTACCCGGAGACCAACGTGCTGGTGCCGCTGGACTCCACCGCCGACATCAGCAACACCCCGACCTCCAAGGCCGTGGTGGTCCGCTTCGAACCGGACACCGGCGCGCACTGACCCGTGCCCGAGGGACGGTGGGGCCCGGTGGCCCACCGCCCCTCGGGCGTTTCCCGGTACGGGTCAGCGCTGCGCGGCCGACGGGGTCGCCGAGGTGGTGCCCGGGGCGGAGGCGCTGGCGGAGCCGGTCCCGGTGGCCGTGGCGGTGGAGGCCGGCGAGCCGCTCCCGGTCGTCGGGGTGCCCGGAGTGGTGGGCGTGCCCGTCCCGGTCGGCGTGCCGGTGCCGGTCGGCGTCCCCGTCGGGGTGCCGGTCGGCGTACCGGTGGGCGTGCCGGTCGGCGTCCCCGTCGGCGTACCGGTCGGGGTGCCCGTCGGCGTACCGGTGGGGGTGCCCGTGGGCGTGGTGGACGGCGTCCCCGGGTCGGTCGGCGTCGGCGTGCCGGGCGCGGGCGTCCCGGGCGTGGGCGTGGCCGGTGCCGGCGTGCCGGGCGCGGGCGTCACCGGCACCTGGTTGGCCGGGCTCGGCGCGATCGGGGTGACGGTGTCCCAGCCGGCCGGGAGGTCCGGCACCTTCCAGGCGCCGCCCGCCTCGTCGGCCGCGGTCTCCGGGTCGGGCCGGACGGCGCCGAGGATCGGCATCGAACCGATCGGCGAGACCTTGATCACGGCACCCGGCCGCGGCGCCTGGACGACCAGCCCGCCGCCGATGTACAGCGCGACGTGGGTCGCGCCCTCGAAGTAGATGACCAGGTCGCCGGGGCGCAGCTGGTTCAGCGCGATGCGCTGGAGCTGGGCCCACTGCTCCTGGCTGGTGCGCGGGATCGGCTTGCCGGCGTGCAGCCAGGCCTGCGAGGTGAGGCCGGAGCAGTCGAAGACGTCCGGGCCGGCCCCGCCCCACACGTACGGCTTGCCGAGCTGCGCCAGCGCGTAGGCGACGGCGGCGCGGCCGGCCAGCGAGGGGGTGCGCTCGCCCTTGCCGAGCGCGCCGGAGGCGAGGAAGGCCAGCTGGGCCTCGTCGGCCTTGGCCTTCTCCAACTGCTCCAGCTCGGCGCGCTGGGCGCCGGTGAGCGAGGAGACCAGCTGCTCGACCGAGGCGAGGTCGGCGGCGACCTTCGCCTTGGCGGCGTCCTGCTGGGCGACCAGCGCCTGGGCGTTCCTGAGCGCCTCCTCGTTCTGCTTCTGCAGCCCGGTGAGCGCGTCGCGGTCGGACTTCAGCCGGTCGAGGAACTCGGACTGGGAGCGGCTCGCGGTGGCGAGCAGCTCGGCGATGGTCACCGCCTCGTAGGGGTCCTTGGAGAGCAGCAGCTCGGCGTAGGCGGAGGCGGCGCCGTTGCGGTACTGGGCCGCGGCGAGCTGGGCGGCGATGTCGGTGCCGGCGTCGACCAGCTTCTGCTGGCGCTCCAGCCGGTCCTTGAGGTCGGCGAGCGCGGTCTGCTGCTCGGTCACGCTGGCGACGGCGGCGTTGTACTGCTCGGTGGCGGCCTCGGCGCCCTTGTACAGCTCGTGCAGCCGGTCGAGCAGCGGGCCGAGGGTGGCCTTGGCCTCGGCGAGCGGGTCGGCGCCGGGAGCGACGGCGGGGGCGGTGACGCCGGGGGTGCCCGGGTCGGGCGCGGCGTAGGCGGCCTGGGCCGCGAACGGCAGCGCGAGCGCGGCGACCGCGAGGGCGGCCCCGCACCGCAGGGCGGCCCGCACCCATGGCCGCACTCCGGCCGACTCCGTGCGCTGCGCTGCCCCGCCCATGGGTGTTCCTCCCCGCCCCGTGCTGCCCCGGGACGCCCGGAGCCGGGCCGATCCTCCCACGGGTTACTCGCCGGAAACAGACCGCCCCCGTCCGGGCCGGTGAATTCTCGTCCGCGGCTGTGAGACAGGTCTCACCAAACCCGAACGAAACCGGACGTTCCATGCCAATGCCCAGGTCAGTGCGTCGGAGGACACCTTGTGGAAAGGTAGCGTCAACCGGTCAGACACCATCGGAACCACGAATCCCGGCTCAGTTCACCTTCCGTTCACCGAGCGTGCCTACCGTCGCGATCGACACCAACGTCAGTGCGACAACTACGACGATTGTTTGGGTATGGAACACATCTCGTTCCTGGTGGCCGTTGTGATCATCACGGCGCTCGCCTTCGACTTCACCAACGGGTTCCACGACACCGCCAACGCGATGGCCACCTCCATCGCGACGGGAGCCCTCCGGCCGAAGGTCGCGGTCACCATCGCGGCCGTCCTCAACTTCGCGGGCGCGTTCCTGTCCGTGAAGGTCGCCACCACCATCTCCGGCGGCATCGTCAACGAGAAGTCCGGCATCCACCCGGAGATCATCTTCGCCGCACTGGTCGGCGCGATCCTGTGGAACCTGCTCACCTGGCTGAGAGGCCTGCCGTCCAGCTCCTCGCACGCGCTCTACGGCGGCCTGATCGGCGCCACCGTGGTCGGCGTCGGCGTCAACGGCGTCAACTTCGACACCGTGGTCACCAAGATCCTGATCCCGGCGATCGCCTCCCCGCTGGTGGCCGGCCTCGCCTCGTGGGGCGCCACCAAGCTGGCGTACGCCATCACCCGCAAGAGCAACGGCGAGACCGTCACCAAGGGCTTCAAGGCCGGCCAGATGTTCTCGTCCTCGCTGATCTCGCTGGCCCACGGCACCAACGACGCCCAGAAGACGATGGGCATCATCACCCTGACCCTGGTCTCGGTCGGCGCCCTGCCGAAGGGCGCGCTGCCCCCCACCTGGGTGATCGTCTCCGCCGGTGCCGCCATCGCACTCGGCACCTACATGGGCGGCTGGCGGATCATCCGCTCGATGGGCAAGGGCCTGGCGGACATCAAGGCGCCGCAGGGCTTCGCGTCCGAGTCGGCGGCCGCGACCGTCATCCTCACCTCCTCGCACATGGGCTTCGGCCTCTCCACCACCCAGGTCTGCTCCGGCGGCATCATGGGCGCCGGCCTCGGCGGCCCGAAGGGCGAGCTGCGCTGGAGCCTGGTGCGCCGCATGGTCTACACCTGGGGCCTGACCCTGCCCGCCGCGGCCCTGGTGTCCGGCGCCGCGGCCTTCCTGGCCCAGCAGGGCAGCTGGGGCGTGGCGCTGGTCGGCGCCGCCCTGGTGGCCGGCTCGGGTGCGATGTGGATCATCTCCCGCCGCCAGCCGGTCGGCGCGGACAACGTCAACGACGTCGCCGAGGTCACCCCGGTCGAGGTCGCCCCGGTGTCCGCCACCCCCACCCCCGCCTCGACCACGGTCGCGGCCTGACCGCCGCCGGCTGAGGAGCACACACCATGCACATCAAGTGGAACGCCCTGGCGCAGACCGCCGGCTTCAGCTTCGGCATCACCGTCGCCGTGGTCACCGTCTTCGCGCTCGGCATCCTGGCGCTCTCCCACCGCGAGGCCGCGCTGACCGCGCAGCGCTCGGCAGCCGGCACCGACGCCCCGGCGGCGGGCGGCGGCCGGCTGGCCCTGGCCGGCGCGTACGTCTGCTTCGCGGTCTGCGGCGCGGCCGTCCTCTACGGCCTGTCGCTGATCGCCGGTCACTGAGTCCCGATCACACGGCGGAGGGCCGGGGAGCTTCCAAGCTCCCTGGCCCTCCGCCGTTCCCGGCCGCCGTCGGGTCCGGCCGTCGTCGGTCCGGACGGCCGGGTCAGTCCTGCTGGGTGGTGCGCAGCGCGGTCTCGCGGATGAAGAGCACCGTGACGCAGGCCAGCAGCGCGAACGGCGCCGCGACCAGGAAGACCACGCCCACACCGTGCCCGAAGGCGTCGGTGACCAGCGGCACGACCGCCGCGGGCAGCTTCCGCAGGTCCGGGATGCCGCCGGACGCCGCGGCACCGGCGGCCGGGACGTGCGCGGCGGCGAGGTTCTCCGCCAGGTAGTGGCCGACCTTGTTGCTCATCAGGGCGCCGAGCGCGGAGACGCCCATCGCGCCGCCCATGGTGCGGAAGAAGGTGACGACCGAGCTGGCCGCGCCGAGCTCGTGCCGGGGCACGGTGTTCTGCACCGCGAGGACGAGGTTCTGCATGGTCAGGCCGAGGCCGACGCCCGTGACCGCCATGTAGCCGGCGAGCAGCCCGTACGGGGTGTCCACCCGGGCGGTACCGAGCAGGCCGAAGCCGACCGCCAGCAGCAGGGTGCCGGAGACCAGGTACGCCTTCCACCTGCCGTACTTGGTGATCAGCTTGCCGGCCACGGTGGAGGAGAGCGCCAGGCCGAGGATCATCGGCAGGGTCATCAGGCCGGCGACGGTCGGGGACTTCTCCTTGGCCAGCTGGAAGTACTGGCTGAGGAAGGTGGTCGCGCCGTACATCCCGATCCCGACCAGGACGCTGGCGAGCGCGGCCAGGGTGACGGTGCGGTGGCGGAAGAGGTCCGGCGGGATGATCGGCTCGACGGCGCGCTTCTCGACCAGCACGGCGAGGGCGCCCAGCAGCAGGCCTCCGCCGACCATGACCGCGGTCTGCCAGGAGAGCCAGGCGTAGTCCTTGCCGGCCAGGGTGATCCAGATCATCAGCAGGCTGACGGCGCCGGTGATGACCAGCGCGCCCAGGTGGTCGATCTTCACCCGGCGCTTGACCACCGGCAGATCGAGGGTGCGCTGCAGCACCAGGATCGCGGCCAGCGCGAACGGGATGCCGACGTAGAAGCACCAGCGCCAGCCCAGCCAGGAGGTGTCGACGATGACGCCGCCGATCAGCGGTCCGCCGATGGTGGCCAGCGCGAAGACGGCGCCGAAGTACCCGCTGTACCGGCCGCGCTCGCGCGGCGGGACCATCGCCGCCAGGCAGATCTGGGCGAGCGCGGTGACCCCGCCGGCGCCGATGCCCTGCAGGGCGCGGCAGGCGATCAGCTGGCCGGTGTTCTGCGACAGGCCGGCCAGCGCCGAGGAGGCGATGTAGATGACCAGGGCGATCTGCAGCAGCAGCTTCTTGCTGGCGAGGTCGGAGAGCTTGCCCCAGATCGGGGTGGAGGCGGTGAGGGTGAGCAGGGTGGCGGTGATCACCCAGGTGTAGGCGGACTGGCCGCCGTGCAGGTCGGTGAGGATGCGCGGCAGGGCGTTGGAGACCACGGTCGACGAGAGGACGGCGACGAAGAGGCCGAGCAGCAGGCCGGACAGCGCCTCCATCACCTGCCGATGCGTCATGGGTCGGTCGTCGACGGTGGCGGCTCCGGTCGCGGCTGGGGTGGTGACGGTCATCTGGGTCCTTCGACGAGGGCGGCCGGGCGGCGGGACGGGACGGGACGGGAAATCGTTGCCTTGAGCAACCATAGGAGCGATGGTTGCTTAGGGCAACTTTCTTCAAGGCCAAGTAAAGGCCCGGGGACCGCCGGAGATCCCCGGGCCTGCGCCGCCGGCCGCTCAGCTCGCCGCCGACTCGCCGATCACGTCGTTGAAGCGGCGCAGCAGCTCGGCGAACCGGACGACGTCCTCCTCGGCCCAGCTGCCCAGCAGCTCGCGCACCCGTTCCATCCGCGCGTCCCGCGCGCCCAGGTAGCGCCGCCGGCCGTCCTCGGTCAGCGAGACCAGCGCGGAGCGGCGGTCCAGCGGATCCACCTCCCGGGCCACCAGGCCCAGCTCCTCCAGCGCCCGGATCTGCCGGCTCACCGTGGCCTTCCCCACCCCGAAGTGCGTGCCGACATCGGTCACCCGGACCCTCCCGGCCTGCTCGATGTAGCCGAGCATGCCGTAGGCCGCACCCTCCAGCCGCGGGTGGACCCGCCGGGAGAGCTCCGCCACCCGGGCGCGCCCCCGCCGGAACATCAGCGCGACCTCCCGCTCCACCGCCAGCAGGGGTCCCTCGTCATTCGCCGCACTCACCGCGCCAGTATCCCGCAGCCCGCCCGGCCCGACCGCGGCCCGGGATGCCCGACCGCGAAACTATTTCATGGTATGAAGTATTTGCTTTCCCCGACGGACTCCGGACAAGGAGATGTGCATGGCCGCCCCCGGGCAGGTACCGAGCAAGGGCCTCGTCGCCGAACTGAAGGGAGCGGTCACCCCGCGCACGGCGCTCATGGTGATCGCCGTGCTGCTGCTCCAGTTCGGCTTCATCACCTCCTACGTCGGCGCGCTCCACCACCCGACGCCGCACGAGCTGTCGATCGCGGTGGTCGCCCCGCCGCAGGTCTCCCCCAAGCTGGTCGGCGCCCTGGAGTCGGTGCCGGACGACGCCGTGAAGGCCGTCACCGCGCCGGACGCGGAGACCGCGGCCCGGCAGATCAAGGACCAGAAGATCTACGCCGCGCTGGTCTTCAACCCGGCCGGCACCGAGGACACCCTGCTGGTCGGCGGTGCCCGCGGCCCGTCCGCGGCCCGGGCCGCCGACACCATCGTCACCGCGCTGGAGAAGACCCAGGGCCGGACGGTGAAGACCCAGGACGTGGTGCCGCTGGCCAAGGGCGACCCGAACGGCCTCACCTCCTTCTACCTGGTGATCGGCTGGTGCGTCGGCGGCTACCTGGTCGCCTCGATCCTCGGCATCAGCGCCGGCGCCAAGCCCGCCAACGCCCACCGGGCGGTGCTCCGGCTCGGCACGCTGGCGCTGTACTCGATCGCGGCCGGCATCGGCGGCGCGGTGATCGTCGGCCCGGTGCTGGACGCGCTGCCCGGCTCGTTCTGGGGCCTGGCCGGCGTGGGCGCGCTGGTGGTCTTCGCGGTCGGCGCGTTCACCATGGCGCTGCAGTGCCTGTTCGACATCATCGGCATCGGCATCGCGGTGCTGGTCTTCGTGGTGCTCGGCAACCCGAGCGCGGGCGGGGTCTTCCCGCCGCCGATGATGCCGCCGTTCTGGCGGGCGATCGGCGCCTGGATCCCGAACGGCGCCGGCACGGACGCGACCCGCTCGATCGCCTACTTCGGTGGCACCAACCTCACCATGCCGCTGATGGTGCTGCTGGCCTGGGCGCTGGTCGGCGTCGGGATCACCTTCGCCGCCGTCATCGGCCGGCCGAGCCACCGCAAGCGGGAGCTGGTCGAAGCGTAGGCCGCCGAAGACCCCGCTGCCCCGGGGCCCGACCGCACCGGGGCAGCGGGGACACCGGCCCCCGGTCGTCCGGGCGGCTCAGGGCGTGGCCGCCAGCCGGCCCGGGTCGGCGACGATCGCCCGGACCACGCCGACCGCGGCCCCGAGCAGCGGGCCGCGGCGGCCCAGCCGGGAGACCGTCAGCCGCTCCTCCGACCAGGGGCGGACGGTCACCCGGGCGGCCAGTTCGGCCCGCATGGCCGGCAGCAGCCAGGGCGCCAGCTGGGCGTAGCCGCCACCCAGCACCACCTCGGCCGGGTCGAGCAGGTTGACCGCCCCGGCCGAGGCGATGCCCAGCGCCGAGCCGGCCCCGGCCAGCGCCGCGCGGACCTCCTCGTCGCCGGCCTCGGCCCGCTCGGCCAGCAGCGCCACCCAGTCGCCGCGGATCCCCTCCAGGCCGGCCGCCCGCAGCACCGCGGTCTCCCCCGCGTACTGCTCCAGGCAGCCGTTCGCCCCGCAGGCGCAGCGGGGGCCGTCCGGGCGGACCGGCACGTGGCCCAGCTCGCCCGCGTAGCCGCGGGCGCCGCGCAGCAGCCGGCCGCCGACCACGATCGCGCCGCCGACCCCGGCCTCGGCGGAGACGTGCAGGAAGTGGTCCGGCCCGCCGCCCAGCCAGAGTTCGGCGAGCCCGCCCAGGTTGGCCTCGTTGTCGGCTTCGAGCGGCAGCTCGGCCAGCTCCTCGGCGCCCGTGACGCGCAGCGCCAGGCGCAGCTCGGCGGCGACCGGCACGTCCTGCCAGCCCAGGTTGGCGGCCCGCTGGAGCACTCCGCCGCCGTCGCCGACCAGCCCGGGCACGGCCAGCGTCAGTCCGGCCGGGCGCAGGCCCGCCTCCGTGGTCGCCCGGCGCAGCAGCTCGGCCAGGTCGGCCATCACCGCGGCGGGGTGCCGGTCCCGGTTGCGGATCTCCTGCCGGCGCCAGGCGCGGACCTCGCCGCGCAGGTCGACCACGCAGGCGCCCAGGTGTTCCACCCCGATCTCGGCGCCGAGCCCGCCCGGCCCCTCCGGGTTGAGGCCCAGCGCGGTGCCGGGCCGGCCGACCTTGCCGCTGGGCGCGGCCGGGCCCTCCTCGACCAGCAGTCCGGCGGCGATCAGCTCCTCCGCGAGGGAGGAGACGGCGGCCCGGGTCAGCCCGGTGTCGGCGGCCACCTCAGCCCGGGAGCGCGGGGCGCGCGCGATCACCCCGAGCACCAGTGCCAGGTTGGCCCGGCGCATGCCCTGCTGGCTGGCCGGCCCGGCCCGGAGGCCGTCCGTCTCGCGCATCGCCCTCACCCCGTCCGGCTGCCGTTCACCCGCCTCAGGGGCGTCGTCGTTTGCAGCGTAACCGCGTTCGGCCGACGGCTCCCGGCGGGCCGGGAGCGGGAAGTCGGCCGGTCCGACCTCCCGTTCCGGGCCCTGCCGCGGGCCTGGCGGCGGGCCCGGCTCAGGAGATCCGCTGGGGCTGTTCCACCCGGGCGGCGGCCGGTTCGGCGGGACGGGTGAAGACCCAGCGCCGCATCGCCCAGTAGCGGAACAGCATCGCCACGAAGGTGCCCAGGACCATCCCGCTGAGGAAGTCGGCCACCTCCTGGGTGAAGGCCGTCACCCGGGGCTCACGCAGCTCCAGCAGATAGCGCGAGGCGATCAGCGGGAGGTCGTTGACGCCGATCGCCACCACGCTGACCAGTAGGAAGAGCAGCAGCGCGCGTCGGTCGCCGACCGCTCGGAAGGACCACTGCCGGTTGAGCACGTACGAGACCGCGGTGGCCACCACGGTCGCGATGGTGAGCGCCACCACCGGCTTGTGCTGCAGCACCGTGAACTTCAGCGAGAGGTTGAGCACCGTGGTCAGGGCGAAGCAGGCGCCGCCGACCAGCAGGAACTTCACCAGCCTGCGGTGCCTGACCAGGAACGGGCGCAGCCCGGCCGGCACTCTGGCCAGGGCGCGCTGCGTGGGGGACGGCACCTTCGCAGTCTGACCACGCCACCCGCCGTCCGCTACTCCGCGGTGGTCCGCGGCACGCCGGCGGCCGGTCGTTCGGGGCGGGGATCGTCCGGGCGGCCGGTCGTGCCGGGTGGACGGGGCCAGGCCGCCCTACTGACACTTTGTCGCACAAGCCGGGAAGGGGCGCGCGGAGCCGGGAGCGGCTCCGCACACCCCTTCGGGTGACCCGCGGTCAGGCGGCGACCAGCACCTCGGCCGGCTCCAGCGCCAGCTTCAGCACCTCCCGGACGTCCGAGACCGGGTGGACGGTGAGCCGCTCCAGCACCTCGGCGGGGACGTCGTCCAGGTCGGCCTCGTTCCGCTTGGGGATGATCACCGTGGTGACCCCGGCCCGGTCGGCGGCGAGCAGCTTCTGCTTCACCCCGCCGATCGGCAGCACCCGCCCGGTCAGCGACACCTCACCGGTCATCGCCACGTCGGTCCGCACCTTGCGGCCGGAGAGCAGCGAGGCCAGCGCCGTCGTCATGGTGATGCCGGCGCTCGGCCCGTCCTTGGGGACGGCCCCGGCGGGGACGTGCAGGTGCACGCCGCGGTCCCGCAGCGAGGTGACCGGCAGCTCCAGCTCGGCGCCGCGCGAGCGGAGGAAGGAGAGCGCGATGTGGGCGGACTCCTTCATCACGTCGCCCAGCTGCCCGGTGAGGGTGAGCCCGGTGCCGCCCGTCTCCGCGTCGGCGAGCGAGGCCTCGATGTAGAGGACGTCGCCGCCGGCGCCGGTCACCGCCAGGCCGGTCGCCACCCCGGGGACGGCGGTGCGCCGCTCGGCCGGCTCCTGGGCCGCCTCGGGGACGTGGTGCGGCCGGCCGATCAGGGCCCGGAGGTCTCCGGCGCCGATCGCGGCGGGCAGCTCGCGCTCGCCGAGTTCGGCCTGCGCGGCGACCTTGCGCAGCACCCGGGCGATCGAGCGTTCGAGGTTCCGGACGCCGGCCTCGCGGGTGTACTCGCCGGCCAGCCTGCGCAGCGCCTCCTCGTCGACCACGGCCTCGCCGTCCTTCAGGCCCGCCTTCTCCAGCTGGCGCGGGAGCAGGTGGTCGCGGGCGATGACGACCTTCTCGTCCTCGGTGTAGCCGTCGAGCCGGACCAGCTCCATCCGGTCGAGCAGCGGCTCGGGGATGGCCTCCAGCACGTTGGCGGTGGCGAGGAAGACCACGTCGGAGAGGTCCAGCTCGACCTCCAGGTAGTGGTCGCGGAAGGTGTGGTTCTGCGCCGGGTCGAGCACCTCCAGCAGCGCGGCCGCCGGGTCGCCCCGGTAGTCGGAGCCGACCTTGTCGATCTCGTCCAGCAGGACGACCGGGTTCATCGACCCGGCCTCCTTGATCGCCCGCACCAGCCGGCCGGGCAGCGCGCCGACGTAGGTGCGCCGGTGGCCGCGGATCTCCGCCTCGTCCCGCACGCCGCCGAGCGCCACCCGGACGAACGTGCGGCCCATGGCGCGGGCCACCGACTCGCCGAGCGAGGTCTTGCCGACGCCGGGCGGGCCGACCAGCGCCAGCACCGCGCCGCCCCGGCGGCCGCCGACCAGACCGAGCCCCTGGTCGGCCCGGCGCTTGCGCACCGCGAGGTACTCGACGATGCGGTCCTTCACGTCGGCCAGGCCGGCGTGGTCGGCGTCCAGCACCGCGCGGGCGCCGGCGATGTCGTACGCGTCCTCGGTCCGCTCGTTCCAGGGCAGCTCCAGGACGGTGTCCAGCCAGGTGCGGATCCAGGAGCCCTCGGGCGACTGGTCGGAGGCGCGCTCCAGCTTGTCGACCTCCTTGAGCGCGGCCTCGCGGACCTTGTCCGGGAGGTCGGCCGCCTCGACCCGGGCGCGGTAGTCGCCCTCCTCGTCGGCCGGGTCGCCGTTCAGCTCGGCCAGCTCCTTGCGGACGGCCTCCAGCTGGCGGCGGAGCAGGAACTCCTTCTGCTGCTTGGCCACGCCCTCCTCGACGTCCTTGCGGATGGTGTCGTTGACCTCCTCCTCGGCGAGGTGGTCGCGCAGCAGGCCGAGGGCGTACTCCAGCCGGGCCACCTGGTCGGCCTCCAGCAGCACCTTGAGCTTCTGCTCCGCGGTGGCGAAGGGCGCGTAGCCGATGTTGTCCGCGAGCTCGCCGACGCCCTCGATCTGGGCCACCCGGTCGACGATCTGCCAGGCGCCGCGCTTGCGCAGCCACTGGGTGGAGAGCGTCTTGTACTCCTTGACCAGCTCGGCGGCGCGCCCGGCCACCGGGGTGCCGACGGAGGACTCGCGGAACGGCGTCGTCTCCACCCAGAGCGCGGCGCCGGGCCCGGTGGTGCCGGTGCCGATCCGGACCCGGCGCACGGCGCGGACGAGCGCCGCGGGATCCCCGTCGGCCAGCCGGCCGACCTGCTCGACGGTGGCGAGGGTGCCCACCGCCGCGTACGAGCCGTCCACCCGCGGGACCAGCAGGACCTGGGGCTTGCCGGTGCCGGCGGCCGCGGCACGCGCGGCCTCGACCGCGGCACGCACCTCGGTGTCCTTCAGGTCCAGCGGGACGACCATGCCCGGGAGCACGACCTCGTCGTCGAGGGGCAGCACGGGCAGGGTGAGCGGTGTGGACGTCGATGCCATGATCTCTCCCCAGTCAGCGAACTTGAGCTGACCTGACTAAGGTTTCGCGGGCCCCGGATGTTCCCCCGGATCCGTTCGCCGTGAGCGAACGGGGAAGCCCGCGGGAGGGCCTGTCAAAAACGCCCCGGGAGGGTCACATCCGGTCGAGCACGGCCGCGCCGCCGGAGGCGGGGGCCGGCGCCGGGGACGGTGGCGGCGAGGCCGGCTCGCGACGCCGCGACCGGCGGTCCGGCCCGCCCCGCAGCCAGCGCCAGAGCACCACCCCGGCCAGCAGGGCCACCGGGTGGCCGATGCCGGTGACCAGGTCCTGGTCGCTGGTGTACTGCTCGGCCAGCAGCGCCCCCGCCGCGCCGAGCGCCAGCAGCCGCCCGCGCCGGGAGAGCAGACCTGCCAGCGCGCCGAGGCTGGCCAGCACGCCGTAGCTGACGCCGATGTCCAGGTAGTCCATCGCCTCGGACTCCAGTCGCCCGGTCTCCACGCAGAGGATGACCACCGACTGGGAGAGGACCGTGGCACTGATGTGCCCGATCGCGAAGACCGCCGCCGCCCGGCCCGGCCCGATCCGGCGCTCCAGCGGGGCGACGGTGAAGGCGAAGGCCCACAGGTACGGCATCCAGATCGTGCCGGCCACCCAGAAGCCGCTGAGCAGCAGCGCCCGCAGCGGGTGGTGCAACAGGTTGTGCCCGTCCGAGCTGGACGCCGCCTGCAGGCGCAGCACCAGTTCCGGGTCGGCCAGCTTGGAGAACGTGGTGGTGGCGCCGACCACCGCGAGGTAGCCGAGCGCGAAGGGGTTGCGCCGGGGCGTCGGCACCCGGGCCAGCAGCCAGTCGACCAGCCCGGCCCGCAGCCCGTACCGCAGCAGCCCGTACGGCGGCCCGGCACCGGGCGCCGGACGCGGACCGGGTCCGGCACCGGGTCGCGACCCGTCCCGCCCGGCACCCATCCGCAGCCCCGCCATGCCGCCTCCGCTCCAGACCCGCAGCAACCGGCTCCGTCCGGTGCCCAAGGTACCGGCGCGCGCCGGAATTCCCACCCCCGTGATTCTTGTCGTGACCACGGTACGTCCGGCTCCTGGGAGTCAGCTGGGAAAACCCCGTGAAGATCGGTGAAGGCCACGGACACCGGAAGTCCCGACTTTGGTCCGTACCTACCCTCCGCTTACGCACGAGTAGCCCCTCTGACCGGCGGCTCGGCACCAACTAGGGTGCATACGTACCGTTACGGAGTGAAAAATCGCCGGGTAAGGTATCGGCCCGTGCCCACTCGTGAGTGGGTCGGAGGGCGGCTGGACAGCCGGCCCACGGGCCGGAAATGTCCGGTCCACCTGCCGGGAAGCACCCGCGGTCCGTACGCTGCGAAGTGTGCGTGAACGGTGGGCAGTCCACACCTGCCCTCCGACTCGTGCACGCGCTACGGGACGGCGGACCCGGCACAGTCCACGACGGAACAAGACTACGAGCGGAGCCCCTGCCATCCCCACAGGTGGCCGGCCCGCAGCCCTGGGGGCGGTGGCGTGACCGTGACAGAAATTCAGCAGGACAACCAGAACAGCAGCAGCGCGGTGAGCAGCCAGCGCAGAGTGCTGGTGGTGGAGGACGAGCCCACGATCGCCGAGTCGATCGCCGCCCGCCTGGGCGCGGAGGGGTTCAAGGTCGCCGTGGCCCACGACGGCCCGGGCGCCGTCGACGGCTTCCACACCTGGCAGCCCGACCTGGTCGTGCTCGACATCATGCTGCCCGGCTTCGACGGCCTCGAAGTGTGCCGCCGGATCCAGGCACAGCGCCCGGTGCCGGTGCTGATGCTGACCGCGCGCGACGACGAGACGGACCTGCTGGTCGGCCTCGGCGTCGGCGCCGACGACTACATGACCAAGCCCTTCTCCATGCGCGAGCTGGCGGCCCGGGTCAACGTGCTGCTGCGCCGCGTCGAGCGCGCCCAGCAGGCCGCCCGCACGCCCGCGCTCGGCTCGCTGCGCTTCGGCGAACTGGAGATCGACCACGTGCAGCGCCGGGTCCGGCTGGCCTCGGGCGACGTCCACCTGACGCCCACCGAGTTCGACCTGCTGGCCTGCCTGGCCGCCCAGCCGCGCGCGGTCCTCACCCGCGAGCAGCTGCTGGCCGAGGTCTGGGACTGGACGGACGCGTCCGGCACCCGGACCGTCGACAGCCACGTCAAGGCACTGCGGCGGAAGATCGGCGCCAGCTGGATCCGCACCGTGCACGGCGTCGGCTACGCGCTGGAGGCCCCGCTCTCCTAGCGGCGCCTCGGGCGACGGGCCTCCGGGGGGCCCGTGTCCCGAACCGCCGTGCCCACCTCGCGCGGACCACCACGCGAGGGACCACAGCACGCGGGGGATCTCAGGGGACCAATGACCTTTCCACAGCAACGCAACGGGGACGCCGACGGCACCCGGCGGCCCACGCTGGCCGCCCGCGCCGCCCGTCGGGTCTGGGCCGACATCCGGCCGCTCGACCCGGTCCGCTCGATCAAGGGCAAACTCGCCCTCCTGGTGATCGTCTCGGTCTTCCTGGCCACCGGCATGGTCGTGGTGGCGATCCGGTCCGAGACGCAGATCCGGATCATCATGGTGTTCTCCATGATCGCCTCGCTGCTCTTCATGCAGTTCCTCGCGCACGGGCTGACCGCCCCGCTGCGCGACATGACCGCCGCCGCCCGCGCGATGGCCTCC
Source organism: Kitasatospora sp. NPDC127111 (assembly GCF_042677465.1). Taxonomy (NCBI): domain Bacteria; kingdom Bacillati; phylum Actinomycetota; class Actinomycetes; order Kitasatosporales; family Streptomycetaceae; genus Kitasatospora; species Kitasatospora sp. NPDC127111. Next base: position 1,457 of record NZ_JBHXTG010000005.1, on the reverse strand, counting down.
GGCGACTACAGCCGCCGGGTCGAGGTGAACTCGCGCGACGAGATCGGCGAGCTGGCGGCCACCTTCAACCAGATGGCGGCCGACCTGGAGGCCGCCGACCGGCACCGCCGCGAACTGGTCGCCAACGTCTCGCACGAGCTGCGCACGCCCATCGCCGCGCTGCGCGCCGTGCTGGAGAACGTGGTCGACGGCGTGGTCCAGCCGAACCCGGCGACCCTGGGGGCGGCGCTGGAACAGACCGAGCGGCTGGGCCGGCTGGTCACCCACCTGCTCGACCTCTCCAAGATCGACGACGGCGTGGTCGACCTGGACGCCCGCCCCTTCGAGGTCCGCGAGTTCCTGGACGGCGTGCTGCGCGGGGTCACCGTGGACGGCGCGACGGCCGGCGGGGCGTTCTCCCGGCGCGGGGACGTCCGGCTGGCGCTGGAGGTCAGCCCGGCCGGCCTGACCGGCGTGGCGGACCCGGAACGGCTCCACCAGGTGGTCGCCAACCTGGTCGACAACGCCTGCAAGCACTCCCCGCCCGGCGGCACCGTGACGGTCCGCGCCCGGCCCGGGGAGGGGCCCGGCACGCTGCTGCTGGAGGTCGAGGACGAGGGGCCGGGCATCCCGCCGGCCGACCGCAACCGGGTCTTCGAGCGGTTCAGCCGCAGCGGCACCGCCACCGCCCAGGGGCCCGGCGCCGACGGCGGCACCGGCCTGGGGCTGGCGATCGCCCGCTGGGCGGTGGACCTGCACGGCGGGCGGATCGAGGTGGCCGAGGCCGCCCGCGGCTGCCGGATCGAGGTCCGGCTGCCCGGCCCGCGCTGAGCGCACCGCCCGGTGCCGGCGACGACGGCACCGGGCGCGGCCGCACTCGAACGCGGTCCGCCCGTATGTCACAGAAGCGACACAGACGTATACGGATCCCGGCAAGGGTTTTTGTCCGGTTTCGCCCCGATATGGGGGCCGATCAGGCGCGATCGGTTCCCATCCCAAGCGACTTTCTAACGCACATTTTCAGCCAAACTGCAGGTCAGGACTGTGATCTGGGCGACGCCTGAGCCCTGGGGACTGCGCGATCACTGGTCAGGGGCGTAGCCTTAATCCCCGCTGTCCAAACATCCCAAAAGGAAGCGGAAGAGGGCGGTTGCCGCCGTGTCGCAGTCCCAAGAACCCCCGAACAGCTCGGCTAGCTCCACTGGCTTCGGCCCCAATGAGTGGCTCGTCGACGAGATCTACCAGCAGTACCTCCAGGACCCGAACTCGGTCGACCGAGCCTGGTGGGACTTTTTCGCCGACTACAAGCCCGGTACCGAGGTGACTTCAGTGACCCAGGCCGCGACCCAGGTCGGCCCCACGCCGACCCCCGTTGCCGCCCCCGCGCCCGCCGCTGCCGCTCCGGCCGCAGCCCCCGCCGCACCGGCCGCGCCCGCGCCGGCCCCCGCGGCTCCGGCTGCCCCGGCCGCCCCGGCCCC